>NZ_JBZYWH010000049.1:0-9243 GCF_058932745.1 Hymenobacter sp. FMD4 | reverse complement strand
GCGCCGCCGCCCGCGCCACGTACCGCTCGCCGGCCGCCCCCAAGGGGTTTTCCCGCTCCATTTTGTCGTGCAGGTCGCAGAAGTTGCACGTGCCCGCCGCCCCGAAGCGGATGCCCGGCACCGTCGTGTCCATGATGCAGCGCGTGCAGCGTTGGTAACCGGGGTGAGGAGTAGGCTGATCTACGGGGTGCTTGTGTTCGGCAAGTGAAGGAGAAGCGGGCACTGGAAGCGTCGTTGGTGAGTAAGTGTGTTTCAAGAGGCAGGAAAAGGAAGGGACAGGCGTTAAATCAATCCTTCAATCTGATAGCCACGGCTACGCAGCATATCAGTAATAGCCGTTCCGCGCTCGGCTCGGTGCGGACGCGGTAAGTCGGCCACAATCAGCTCACCGGCAAACTCGTTGAAGGTGCCTTGAGCTTTGATGCCATCGGCTGCTACGGCTAGTGAGCAGCCAACGCTTTTCTTGCCTTCGTATGGCCCCCCTACAATGTAGCCGACTGATGTAGTTCCCACTACTACCACGTTGTACATCGAAGCCAGGATACTGTAGGGCTTAACCCACTTTTCTTGGTAGGGGTCGTTTTCCTCAGTGATAGAGTAATCTACCGTCCAGGAGGAAGGTGAAATAATGATTTCAGCTCCCATTCGGGCCAAGGTGTGGCCAATAGATAATCCATCGATGTAGTTGTCGGCGCAGATGTTCAACCCGATTTTGCCGAGGGGCGTGTCGATGACATTCAGCGTCTGGCCCACGTTGTAGAAGGGTTGTTCTACGGTAAGCAAGTTGATTTTGTGATACTTCAGCAGTATTTCCCCCCGCTCATTGATCAGGACAGCCGAATTGAAGATGCGGCCATCGGCAGCGCGCTCGGTGAGGCCGGCGCATACGTAAATATTGTGCTTGGCTGCTTCCTCGCAGAGCCGGTCGGAAAACGGGCCCGGTATGGGTTGGGCTTCGGTAAGGGCACTCGGATGCGTCCAGGCAAAGTCCAGTGTTTCGGGCAGCAGAATCAGGTCGCAGCCGCGCTGGGCAGCTTCCTCAATCATGCGGGCAGCCCGGTCGAGGTTGCGTAGCGGTTCGCCTCCTTCTACCAGTAGCTGGCCCATCCCAACGCGAATGGTGCCTTGCGAAGGAGGGGGAGTGGTGGGCGCGGCAATGGTGGGCTTGGCGGATGGTGCCGCTGCCGGAGCAGCTGGCTTTTTCCAGCGCGTAAAGATGGAGTTCATAGCAAGGGCGTCAACGCGGACGAAAGGAGGGTGGGTTTCCGGCTGACCCGATAAAAATACAGGCTTCCACAATTAAACCTGCTGCCTGCAAGCTTGTCGAGGCAAAAAAAGTGCATTTCAACGCAACTAGGAAATCCAGAGGCCACTATTACACCGGTTTCCGCCCCCGCCCCGAAATGCCTACTTTTGCCGCTTCCGAACTGATTCTTCGCGACTATGTCCATCCCTAAAACCTACCAGCCGGCTGAGGTAGAAGACAAATGGTACCAACGCTGGCAGGAGCAAGGCTTTTTTAACTCCAAGCCCAACCCGCGCAAACCTGCTTACTCGGTGGTAATTCCGCCCCCGAACGTGACCGGCGTGCTGCACATGGGCCACATGTTGAACAACACGATTCAGGACGTGCTGGTCCGCCGTGCCCGAATGCAAGGCAAAGAAGCCTGCTGGGTACCCGGCACCGACCACGCCTCCATTGCTACCGAAGCCAAGGTAGTGCAGATGTTGAAGGAGCGGGGCATCGAGAAGAAAGACCTCACCCGTGAGGAGTTTCTCAAGCACGCCTGGGAATGGAAGGAAAAATACGGGGGCATTATTCTCGACCAGCTCAAGAAGCTGGGTGCCTCCTGCGACTGGTCGCGTACGCGCTTCACTATGGAGCCTGACATGACCGAAGCCGTACTGCGGGTGTTCGTGGACCTGCACAACAAAGGCCTGATCTACCGCGGCATCCGCATGGTAAACTGGGACCCGCAGAGCCGCACGGCGCTGTCTGATGAGGAAGTAATTCCCAAGGATACGATGGCCAAGATGTACCACCTGCGCTACGAAGTAGTGGGGCAGGATGGCCAGTTCCTGACCGTAGCTACCTCTCGTCCCGAGACCATTATGGCCGACGTGGCCGTGGCTGTAAACCCCCACGACGAGCGGTACCAGCACCTGCACGGGGCTAAGGTGCGCATTCCGTTGCTGGGCCGCGAAATTCCGGTGATTCTGGATGAGTACGTGAGCATTGAGTTCGGCACCGGCGCGCTGAAGGTGACGCCCGCGCACGACCTGAACGACTACGAACTGGGCCTGAAGCACAACCTGTCGGTAATCGATATTCTCGACGACAGCGGCTTCCTCAACGAGAAGGCCGTGCTGTACGTGGGCCAGGACCGCTTTGCCGCACGCCGCAACATCGTGAAGGACCTCGACGAAGCCGGTTTGCTAGCCAAGGTGGAGGAGTATGCCAGCGTGCTCCAAACTTCGGAGCGCACCGGCGCCGTCATCGAGCCGCGTCTGAGCATGCAGTGGTTCCTGAAAATGGAGCAGATGGCTGGCCCGGCCCTCGAAGTAGTAGAGGATGACCGCGTGAAGTTGCACCCGCCCAAGTTCAAGAACATGTACCGCTCGTGGATGGAGAACGTGCGCGACTGGTGCATCTCGCGGCAGCTGTGGTGGGGCCAGCGCATCCCGGCTTATTACCTGCCCGATGGCTCCTTCGTGGTAGCGTTGACCGATGAAGAAGCACTTCAACTGGCACGTGAAAAGGCTGGCAACAGTGAGTTGCAAGCTAGTGACTTACGCCAGGACGAAGACGTGCTCGATACCTGGTTCTCGTCGTGGTTGTGGCCAATCTCGGTGTTCGATGGTTTCAAGGACCCGGACAACCCTGAGGTCAATTATTACTACCCCACCGACGACTTGGTAACGGCCCCGGAAATCTTGTTCTTCTGGGTGGCCCGCATGATCATGGCCGGCCTGGAGTACCGCAAAGACGTGCCGTTCCGCAATGTGTACCTCACCGGTATTGTGCGCGACGACCAGGGCCGCAAGATGAGCAAGCAGCTCGGTAACTCACCCGACCCGCTGGACCTCATTGCCCAATACGGCGCCGACGGTGTGCGTACTGGCATGTTGTTTTCGTCGCCGGCCGGCAACGACCTGCTGTTCGATATCAAGCTGGTGGAGCAGGGCCGCAACTTCACCAACAAGCTCTGGAACGCTTTCCGCCTCACGCAAGGCTGGGAGGTAAGCGAGGAGTTGCCCTTTGTAAACGAGCGCGCTACGGAGTGGTTTGAGGCTAAGCTGCAAGACGTGCTGACCCAGCTGGACGAGCACTTCGCCAAGTTCCGCATGTCGGATGCGCTCATGACCATCTACAAGCTGGTGTGGGACGACTTCTGCTCGGTGTATCTGGAGATGATCAAGCCGGCGTATCAAGCCCCCATCGATGCTGAGACGCTGCGCCGTACCACAGGCTTCTTTGAGCAGCTGCTGAAGCTGTTGCACCCTTTCATGCCCTTCATCACGGAGGAAATCTGGCATCACCTGGCCGAGCGTGGCCCCAAGGATTACCTCTGCGTGGCGCCCTGGCCTAAGCAGCAGCCGGTGGCCGGTGCCGCCGACCTGCTCACGCGCATGGAGAAGGCGCTGGATATCGTGGCTGGCGTGCGCAACATCCGCAACCAGAAAGGTCTTGGCCCGAACAAGCCATTGACGCTGGCGGCGAAGACCGACGACATGGCTTTGGTGCAGGACTACGACGGCATCATCCGGAAGCTTGCTGCCCTCACCGAAATCAACTCAGTGGACGCGGCTCCGACGGCGGCTGTTGGCTTCGTGTCGGGTGGCGTGGAGTTCTTCGTGCCGATGGAAGGCCAGATCGACCTGGCCGCCGAAAAGGAGCGCCTCAGCAAGGAGCTGGAATACACGCAGGGTTTCCGCGACTCAGTGCTAAAGAAGCTGGCCAACGAGAAGTTTGTGCAAAATGCGAAGCCGGATCTGGTGGAGCGAGAGCGGCAGAAGCTGGCCGATGCCGAGGCCAAGATTACGGCGCTGGAACAAAGCATGGCCGCGCTGTAAATTGACCCTTAGACCCAAACAAAAACGGCTGCCTCCCATAAGGGAAGCAGCCGTTTTGCTTAGTGGGTGTATGGGCCAGCCGTGATTGGCGGCCATCCTAAAGACGCGAGCACACAGTGTAGCGCAGCTAATCCTTTTGTCGGGTCGTTGCTGATGACGTGTACCTCGGGTGAAGTGCGCGCAGGCCATTCAACGATAGAGACGCAAATAGTTGCGTCTCTAGGGCAATCTGCTATTGCCGCTTGGTGGGCGCGGTTTCGAAGCTCGCAGCTTTCTCGCGGTTTAGTTCGCTGAGTTGGTGTTGAAGCTGAAAAGTCACCTGTTCACAGTCGGTGGCGCGGCGCTGAATGATGGCTAGTTCCCGCTCCGCTGCCGACATCCGCATGTAGAGGTAGACAATCAAACCGAGTGAAACGACGAGAGCCAGAAGAACAATAATGTTTTTCATAACCTGAAGATTGTCAAAAACAAAAGCCCGCCGAGGTGACGGGCTTGTTTAAGCTATGTAAACGCGTACTAGATGCTGGTGTTGGGGTCAAACTGCTCCAGGTAATCGGCCACACGACGCACGAACATCCCGCCGAGCGAGCCGTCCACCACGCGGTGGTCGTAGCTGTGCGAAAGGAACATGAAATGGCGTACCCCGATCAAGTCCCCATGGGGCGTCTCGATGACGGCTGGCTTCTTCTTGATGGCACCTACGGCCATGATGGCTACTTGCGGCTGCATAATGATGGGCGTGCCCATAACGTTGCCGAACGAGCCCACATTGCTCAGCGTGTACGTGCCGCCTTCTAGATCTTCCGGCTTCAGCTTGTTGGCACGGGCCCGGGTAGCAAGGTCATTCACGCGCTTGCTCAGGCCGTTCAGGTTCAACTGATCGGCGTTGTGAATCACCGGCACGATGAGGTTGCCCGACGGCAAGGCCACGGCCACGCCAATGTTGATGTCGCGCTTCTTGATGATGTAGTCACCATCCACCGACACGTTGATGTTCGGGAAATCCTGAATGGCCCGCGCTACCGCCTGAATAAAGATGGGCGTGAAGGTCAGGTTTTCGCCTTCGCGCTTCTTGTAGGCGTCTTTATGCTTGTTGCGCCAGTTTACGATTTCGGTCACGTCGGCTTCCACGAAGGAGGTAACGTGCGGCGAAATGCGCTTCGAATCGACCATGCGCTGCGCAATCATTTTGCGCATGCGGTCCATCTCGATCAGCTCCTGATTGCCGCTCACCGAAGGAGCCGGCTTGCTGGCATTGGTAGTGGCCGCCGGAGCTGGTTTAGCAGCTGGCGTTGCGGCCGGCGCCGCTTGCGTGGCCGGAGCCGCCGGAGCTGCGGCAGGCGCGGCCACAGGGGCTGGCTGAGCGGCCTGGGCGGGCTGCTGACCCCGATTGGCCACAAAGTCCATAATGTCTTTCTTGGTAACGCGGCCACCTTGGCCAGTACCAGGCAGGCGTTCCAGGTCGGTCATCGAAATACCTTCCTCGCGGGCAATGTTCAGCACCAGCGGCGAGTAGAAACGACCGGGCTGTGCTTCACCAAGCGAAGAACCACCCGCCGCAGCAGCCGCGGCATTCGGAACGAACGGTACTTGCGCAGCAACTTCTTCCACTTCAGCGACTGCGGGTGCAGCGGCCGGGGAGGCCTGGCCGTTGGAAGCAGCAGCGGCGTCGGTTTCGATGAGGGCAATGGGGGCGCCTACGGCTACCACTTGGCCTTCTTCCACCAATATCTGCTGCAACACGCCGGCGTGGATAGCGGGCACCTCAGTGTCCACTTTGTCGGTAGCCACTTCCAGCACTGATTCGTCCTGCTCAATGGTGTCGCCCACCTGCTTGAGCCATTTCAGGACGGTGCCTTCCATGATACTTTCGCCCATTTTGGGCATCACCATTTCCACTCGTGCCATGCGCGTTAAAGAAAAGAATTAGGGTGGGGAAAGGAAGTTTGGTTGTATGGGGTTGCGGCCGGGAGAGGACCGAAATCGGGGCCAAAGGTAGCTGATTTGGCCGTTGATGCCTCATTGCAAGCCACTAGTTGCCAAACGCTCGTTAGCCACTTGCTAAAAGCTATTGGAAGTCAATAAACTAGCTTGTTGGTTCAGCGGGCTGGATTTGCGAAGCTGGTAGGTGTAGGCGGACCAGATTGAGCGCGGCAAGGGTAATGAATTCGATGTTCAGCTGCCGGCCGCGGTTGAAGCTAATCTTGCGAGTCACGGTCTGGTGGGCATCGGCATAGGCTAGCCAAAAGGTGCCTACTGGCTTTTCGTCAGACCCACCGCCGGGCCCGGCAATACCGCTGGTGGCTACGGCCACATCCACCCCAAGCTGCCGGCGGGCACCTTCAGCCATTTGCCGAACGGTTTCCTCGCTTACCGCGCCGTGTGCAGCTAATGTCTCGGGCAGTACCCCCAGCTGGCGAACCTTGACCTCATTGGCATATGCTACGATGCTACCCAGAAAGTACTCCGAGCTACCGGGGACGCTGGTAAGCCTTTGGGCAATGTAGCCCCCCGTGCAGCTTTCGGCCGTGCCGATGGTGAGGCCGCGCTCTTTTAGTAACATTCCAATAGCCGCTTCCAGCGGCACTTCGCCTTCGGCAAACAGGTGCTGGCCCAGCAGTTGGCGCAAGGCAGGTAATTGGGCATGCAGGCGGGCGCGTAGGTCGGGCTGGCCGTCGTCGGTGGCGGTGAGGCGCAGGCGCACGCCACCGAGGTAGGGCAGGTAGGCCAGTTTCATATTGGGCGGCAGTTGGGCTTCCCAATCGGCAATCTGTTCGGCCAGAAACGACTCGCCTTGTCCCACGGTTTGCAGCACAGCGTGCTCAATGGGCGGCACTTGAAAATACTCCTGCAACCGCGGCAGTACTAGATTGGTCATCAGGTGCTTCATCTCGAAAGGCACGCCGGGCATCGACACGAATACCACGCCACCATCCTCGAACCACATGCCCGGGGCCGTACCCACGGCATTGCGCAGCGGGGTGCAGGCTTTAGGCAGAAAGGCCTGCTGGCGGTTTACTTCCAGCATTGGGCGGTTGAAGCGGGCGAAGATGGCCTCCACATCGCGCAGTGAAGGCTCGTATAGCTCTAGTTCACATCCGAAGTAACGGGCCAGTACGTGCTTGGTTAGGTCGTCTTTGGTGGGGCCGAGGCCGCCGGTCATAAGCACCACTTGGGCCCGTTGGCGGGCTTCATCCAGGGCGCGCACTATTTCCTCTGCTTTGTCAGACACGGAGCTGATCTGGCGGATGCGCAGCCCAATCTTGCCGAGTTCCTGGCCCATCCAGGCCGAGTTGGTGTCGACTACCTGCCCGTAGAGCAGTTCGTCGCCAATGGTTATGATTTCAACGGCCGGAGAGAGTGGCATAGCGAAGGATTATTGGAATCAGTCGAATTAGGCGCAATTTGTGCACATGGTCCATTAGACCGCCACACGCGTCGTTTGGTTTTATCTTTTTCTCTCTCCATGTCGGCACTCCGCCTCCCTCTGTTTGCTTTGGCCCTGGGCCTGATGACCTCTTCTGCTGCAGTAGCTCAAACCAAAACCACTACCAGCAAGACCACTACGGCCAAAACTACCAAGCCCGCTGCTAAGCCAGCGGCTAAAGCTCCGGCCAAGACCACTACCAAGACGACAACCACCAAAGCCACAACTACCAAGCCCGCTACGGCCGCGCCTGCACCCACCGCGCCGCCCGCCCCCGTGGTAGTACCACTGACGGCCGAGGAGGCCAAAGTAGGAGTGATGGAGGCGCTGACGTCGTCGATCAAGCGTGGCTTTGAGGCCGGAGGGCAGCCCGATGGCTTCAACAGCAACCCCGACATCCGCCTGGCTTTTCCACCCGAGGCCGATTTGGTAGCCACCACGCTCCGCGGCTTGCGCATGGGGGCTGTGGTGGATAAATTTGAAGTGCTGCTGAACCGCAGCGCCGAGGCTGTAGCCCTGCAAGCTGGCCCGATTTATACCAACGCCCTGCAGCGCCTCGCCATAGCCGATGCCTTGGCCCTGGTGAATACCCGCGAAAGCCGCGCGGCCTCGCAACTGCTCAAAGAGCAAACGCAGGAACAAGTGCAGCAGGAACTGAAGCCACTAGTAGCGGCCGCCTTGGAGCAAACCGGTGCTAAGCAGCTTTATGGTGAGATGCTGCTGCGCTACAAGAAAGTGCCGCTGGTAGCTCCCATCACTACGGACCTGACCACCTACGCCACCGCCAAAACCGCCGACGGACTCTACACGCTCATTGCCGACGAAGAAAGCCGCATTCGTCTTAACTCTTCGGCCCGCACTTCCGAAGCAATGCGTCGCGCCTTCGGTACGCGCTAATTCGTCTGAGGTAAGGCGCGGCCGAATCTTTGGTCTGGTTTCTGCCAATAGCGAACTGAACTTTCCCACACGGGATTTATAGCGTCATGAAAAGTTTTCTTTCTATTGCCTGCCTTGCCGCCGGGTTTGCCCTGACCAGCGCATGCTCGGCCAATGCCCAGCTAATCAAACTGCCCAAAATCGGTGGCGCCAACGGCACTACCATCAAGCTGCCCACCCCGGCATCGAGGACCACCGGCAATATCACCGAGAACGAGGCGGCGGCTGGTTTGAAAGAAGCGTTGATTCAAGGCATTACGAAAGGCTCCGATCAGGCTTCGAAGCAGGATGGCTTTTACCTCAACCGCCTTATCCGAATTCCCTTCCCGCCCGATGCGCAGCGCGTCGCCAATACTTTGCGCACCATCGGACTAGGCGGGGAAGTAGATCGGTTTGAATTGGCACTGAACCGCGGGGCCGAGCAGGCTGCCACTAGCGCCAAGCCCATCTTTATATCGGCTATCAAAAGCTTGACTTTTAAAGATGTTTGGAATATTCTGACCGGGGAGAAGGACGCCGCGACGCAATATCTGAAGCGCACTACCACCTCGCAATTGGTATCGGCCTTTTCGCCTATCATGCAGCAGGCGCTCGAACAAACCAATGCTACCCGTTACTATGCCAACTTGGTGACGCGCTACAACAAGATTCCGATGGTGCAGCCGGCTAATCCCAATCTGAATGAGTATGCCACCGGCAAAGCAGTCGACGGTTTGTTTACGCTCATTGCGCAGGAAGAGGAGAACATTCGCGAAAACCCGGTAGCCCGCACCACCGATCTGCTTAAGCGCGTGTTCGGCAGCAAA
>NZ_JBZYWH010000048.1:0-10579 GCF_058932745.1 Hymenobacter sp. FMD4 | reverse complement strand
TCGGAGCGTGTCGATTTCCCCGCTCGCCGCCCCGTTCCGTTTGATCGGGAGGACAAAAGTACCAGGTCATTTCCGAACCCGCAATACCTTCGGTGCTTTTTCAAGGTGCTTGCACTTTTGCAAGCGCGGCTCCCGGTGCGCCCAAGACCTAACCCTGAAGCACTTGGGGAAGTTCACCGCGCTGAAAAAAAAGGGGCGATGCTTCCGCCGGCGGCCGTACCCCCTGCTTGCGGCCTGGGGAAACCAAGGAAAGCGCCGCACTTGTTGCTGGCGCTTCCGGATAGACACTTCGGGTAAGATTAAGGTTCAATCAGTCCATAGTTTTTTTGAAACCAGCTACCTATCATGGGATTAGCCCTTAAGTACCAGCCATCGTTGAGGTTAAGGCAAATGCTCAATCAGTTCTTCAGTACCAATCCACTCAAGGGCGGTACCTGTACTTGGCCATCTGTGACTGTTAAGGCACCTCCTAGAAGGCTAATCCACTTGCCATTGCTTGGTAGGCTAAACCTTCTGGGCTCCTTTTCTAAGTTAAACAGCACGACTATCTGTTGCTGCTTGTTGAAACGCCGATACGAGAGTTGCTTGCCAGTAGCCACCAAGAACTCTATGTCGCCGGTACGTAGGACAGGCTGGCTCTCTCGGAGGTGAATTAGCTGGCGGTAGAAGGCGTGATGTTCTTCATCAAAGCCCACATCATCTTTTATAGCTGGCCCGGGTTGGTAGTTATTGCGAGTTTCTGGCTCGAAGCGAAGCTCGGGCCACATGAGCGGTTTGCGGCAATCAGGATCGTCGGCGCCCCACATGCCTAGCTCGTCGCCGTTCCAAATATGTGGGGCGCCAATGCTGGTAAACTGATGCAGCAGATATAGGCGCACGCGTTGATAGGTCTCGGCGTCAGGTTTGCCGGTTTTATAGCTGGGGTTGTCGCGCGGGGTAGCTTGGTACTTGTACTTATTGGGATTGTAAAAGTCGGTGAGTAAGCGGGGCGTGTCATGAGAGGCGTTGACATTCATCATAGCGTAGCGCATGGGCTTAGAAAGTCGGTTCCACTCAGCTTGTAACGCGGCCACGAACTGCGGAGCATCGATAGGCTGGGTAACATCGGCGAAGAAGCTGCGGGCGGGCCGGTATACCTGATAGAACATAATGGCATCGAACACGTCACCGCTGACGTAGGGCACGGGGTTCATCAACCTATCGGGCCATTCTTCCCACCATACTTCTCCTACTAAGTACGCGTCGGGCTTGATGGCCTTGACATGGGTACGGTACTCACGCCAAAAGCCCATGGGAATTTGGTCGGCTACATCGAGGCGGTAGCCGTCGATACCCTTGCGTACATCGCCATCGGGGGCAAGCCAGCGTTTGGTGACGGCCAAGATGTGTTGTTTGGCCCCCTCGCTGAGGTTGCCTTCATAAGGTTGCCCGGATTTGCGTTCGGTAGTGACGTTGACTTTGCGGATTTCGGGCAGGCTAGCCAAGTTTGCCCATCCTTGATAAGTAAACTCATTGGCGGGCGTGGCAGGATTATCGAACGAGGTAATTTGGTACCAATCGGCAAAGGGAGAAGCGTTCTGCTTTTTCAGGATGTCTTGCCAGGCCCAAAAGCCCACACCGGTGTGGTTCCAGGAGTAATCGAGCACCACCTTCATGTTGCGGTGGTGCGCTTCCTCTACCAGTTTCAGGAAAAGCCTGTCGGCGGAGGTCCACTGCCAAGTGCTGGGGTCGGCTGGGTTCTCGCGGGCGATGATGCGCTGGTCGCCGGCAGGGTCTGGACCGAAAGTGACGTCAATGTGATGGTAGCTGCGGGCGTCGTACTTGTGTAACGACGGTGCATCGTTGAGAGGGTTTAAGTAAAGGGCCGATATGCCGAGGTCGCGCAGGTAATCAAGCTTATCGAGCACGCCTTGCAAGTCACCGCCGTAACGGCGCAGCCCCAGCTCATCGCCCCAGGAAAGCTTGGACCGTTTAGCCCAGGGTTCGGGTTCATACCAATTGTGCGTCCAAGGAGTGATGCGCCAGCCGGGTGGGGCCTGGAAAGCGGGCAACATGGTTTGGGGCGTAGGGTCGTTGCGCGGGTCACCGTTGCTGAAGCGTTCCACGAAGATTTGGTACCAAACCACGTCCTGGGCCCAAGCTGGTGGCTGCTGGAAAATGACAGCGCTGGGTTGGGCTACGGAAACCTGCTGACTCATGACGGTGGCACACAACAGCGGCAGGATATGTCTGGGGGAAGCCATGCGGAGCAAAGGCAGAAACGGTGACTGACAATGCCGCGAGTATAAATCTATCGCGCAACATTGGCCGGAATGGCTGAGCAGACCGTTTGCTTCATCGGACTAACCAAGCAAAAGGTAGGCAACTCTACATACTATATAAAGGAGCAAAAACGGATGATCCAGTGTACCATCCGTTTTTGCTCCTTTATATAGTATGTCGCGCAGTACAGGTTCTAACCCTGCTCGGTCTGCTTGTAATGGATTTCCGACAAGCTTCGAAGCTTGTCGGCGCTGAACTCGGGAGTGATGTCGCGTTGCGGATTGCCCAGCAGTTCGTAGCCGACCATAAACTTGCGCACGGTGGCCGAGCGCAGCAGCGGCGGGTAAAAGTGCATGTGCAAGTGCCACTCCGGATGCTCCTGACCATCGGTGGGGCGCTGGTGCAAGCCGGCAGAATACGGAAAGGAAATTTCGAACAGGTTATCGTATCGAATGGTAAGGCGGCGCAGGGCATCGGCCAACGCGTCGCGCTCCTCAGGGGTGAGCTGGGTTACATCCTGCACGGGTCGACGGGCCACCACCAGCGTTTCGAAAGGCCATATGGCCCAGAACGGCACCAGCACCACGAAGTGCTCATTCGCCAAGACGATGCGCTCCTTTTTCTCTAGCTCGATGGCGAGGTAGTCGGTTAAAAGGGTGCGGCCGTGCTCCTGGAAGTAGGCCAACTGCTGCACGGTTTCCTTAGCAGGCTCCGTGGGCACGGTGCGCTGGGCCCAGATCTGGCCGTGCGGGTGCGGGTTGCTGGCGCCCATCATCGAGCCTTTATTCTCGAAGATCTGTACGTAATTGATGTCGGGCTGACTGCCGAGCTCTTGGTACTGCTCAGCCCAGAGGTCTACCACCCGGCGAATGGCAGGCACGTCCATTTCGGGCAAGGTCAGATCGTGGCGGGGCGAAAAGCAGATGACGCGGCCCACTCCCGACTCGGCCTCGGCCCGCAGCAGGCCGCCTTCGTTGATGCCACCGGTGGGCACATCCTGGTACAGCGCGGCGAAGTCGTTGTCGAACACAAACGTCGATTCGTACGCGGGATTCACGGCACCGTTGGCGCGGGTGTTGCCGGGGCACAGGTAGCAGGTAGGGTCGAAAGCGGGGCGCTGTTCGCGGTCGGGCTTTTCCTGCTGGCCCTGCCAAGGACGTTTGGAGCGGTGCGGCGAGACTAGAACCCAGTCGCCGTTGAGGGCATTTAGACGACGGTGCGGATGTTCGGTGCTATCAAAAGAAGCCATAGGCGCAGCAAAAGCTAGGTCAACAAATCGGGCTAGGAAACGGCTGTTGGCACGGTGCCAACGCCGCCCATGATAGTCGTTTGGTAGGTTTCCAGCGGCCGGCCGAAGCGCTGCTCGTAAGCAGCGCCTACTTTCTCTATAAAGGAGTCGACCTGATCAGGCGCCACTAGATTGATGGTGCAGCCGCCGAAACCGCCGCCCATCATGCGGGCGCCATATACGCCGGGCACCTGCTGAGCGGCTTCTACCAATACATCGAGCTCTTCGCAGCTAACCTCATAATCATCGCGCAGGCCTGCGTGCGAGCCGTACATCTCCTGGCCGAAAGCCGCAAGGTCATGCGCTTCGAGGTGGCGGCAAGCGGCTTCCACACGCAGGTTTTCTTGCACCACGTACGAGCAGCGTCGGTAGACAACGTCGCCTAGCTCCTGCCGGTGCTCCTGCAGCTGGTCAAGCGTTGCGTCGCGCAGGCTCTGGACCTCGGGGTAATACTGTTGCAGCACGGCCACACCCCGTTCGCACTCCTGGCGGCGGGTATTGTATTCGGAGCTGGCAAGGCTGTGCTTCACACCAGAATTGCAAAGCACAATGCGGCAGGCTTGGGTGTCGAAGGGAAAATATTCGTACTCGAGTGAGCGGCAATCAAGGCGTACCACGTGCTCGGGGCGGCCCAAGATGCTGGCGAACTGATCCATGATGCCGCACATCACGCCGGCGTATTCATGCTCGGCTTTCTGCGCGATGCGGGCCAGCTCCAGTTTGTCGAGGTTAGCATCGAGCAGCTGATTTAGCGCGAAAGCCAATCCTGATTCCAGCGCGGCCGACGAGGACATGCCAGCGCCCATGGGAATATCGCCACCGAACACGCAGTCGAAGCCGGTAAGGGCAATACCGCGCTGCCGGAGCTGATCCACTACACCAAGCAGGTAGTTGGCCCATTGGGTTTCGGAACGCTTCAGCTCGCTCAGCGGTAACGTAAAGCAGTCGTTCAAATCGTTTGCAACGAGGCGAATTTCGTCGCCATTATTGAGCCCTACGGCGTAGTAAACAGCTTTGTCGACGGCAGCCGGCAGCACGAAGCCGTTGTTGTAGTCGGTGTGTTCGCCGATGAGGTTTACGCGGCCGGGGGCGCGGACTACCATAGGTGCGGCGTAGCCAAAATGACGCTGAAAGGCGGAAGCAACGGTTTGGGCAAGCATAGCAACGGGAATTCAGGTGACAACTGCAGCCGGCGTAGAAATACGGATTATTCACCGCGGCGGCTGAACTGGCAGCAGGTTTGCCTAGGTATGGCAGGCAATCTAGCGAAAGCAGCTACCTAGTTTCAACGAGTGTTGCCGTCGTTTGGTCGTCTAATACCCAAGGTTGAACCCAACGGAAGTAAGGTTCAACAAAAAAATGCCGCAAAGCTGGCACAATACAAAAGTTGTTGTTTAACTTCGAAAAATAGAAAACGCCGAACTCTTGTAAACTTTGCAGCGTTCGGCGTTTTCATTGATTCTGACTGGCTTTTGAGCCAACCCTGGGTAGCGCGGACGGTACAAAAAATCTTTCTTAAGTGCCAAAAATTAACTTGATTCTGGCGCGTGTTTTGCGCAGCTCACTTCGGAGTTGGCAATGCGCGCTGGGCCTCGAGTTGGAGCTGCTTATCGGGTAGGCCGTTTTTTCATTCTAACGTCACTTCTGCTTTGTCTTTCGACCTGGAATCAGGGGCTTATTCCCCTACACCGGACACTGATCTGCTTTTCGACAGCCCGGAAATTCTTTTTGCCGGTAGCAGCGCGGCGCCCGTAGCGCCGGCCCTAGTGGGCTACGACCGGTTGGTGCTTCCCGGTGACTTCCCCGATCCGACTATTGCGAAGATCGGCGACACGTACTGGGCCAGCGCTACTTCTGCCGAGTGGGGCGCAGTGTTCCCGCTCTTCAAGTCTACCGACCTGGTGAACTGGGAGCTGGTGAGCCATGTGTTTCCCGGCCGCCTGCCGGCTTGGTGTGACTCGCAATTTTGGGCACCGGAACTCTTCTACGAGGGCGGTAAAGTGTACCTATACTACACGGCCCGTAAGAGAGGCGGCGTGCTCTGCGTAGCCGTAGCCAGCGCCGACCAGCCCGAAGGCCCGTACACCGACCACGGCCCGCTAGTGGGTGAAGCAGCTGGCTCCATCGATGGATTCCCGGTGCGCGACGAAAACGGGGTGCTGCACCTGGTGTGGAAAAACGACGGCAACAGCCGCAACAAGCCCACTCCTATCTGGGCCCAGCGCATCGATGAGAAGTCGTTAAAGCTGGTGGGTAAGCGCCACGAGCTATTCCGCAACGATGCGCCATGGGAAGGCTCGCTAGTAGAAGGCTCGGCACTGGTGCGCCACAACGACTACTTCTACATGTTCTACGCCGGTAACGCGTGCTGCGGTAAGTACTGCACGTACGCTGAGGGCGTAGCCCGCTCGCGCACCTTGCTGGGGCCGTGGGAGAAGTGCCCGATGAACCCCATTCTGACCGATAACGAGGTGTGGAAATGCCCCGGCCACGGCACTGTAGCAGAAAAGGACGGCCGCTGGTTCCTGTTGCACCACGCTTACCATGCCAACAGCCACGAGTTCGTAGGCCGCCAAGGCTTGCTGAGCGAGTTTACCTGGAACGCGCAGGACTGGCCGGAGTTTGTCAACAGCAGCCCGCAAGCCGCGCCGCTGGCCGACGTGACGGTGATGAACGTGACCGATGAGTTCGATAGCGACGCGTTGGCTTTGACGTGGCAGTGGCCAGTTGGCAATCAGCCGCCCATCCACGTAGCCGACAGCCAGCTGCACCTCGGCGCCAGCTCGGCCCGCCTGGGCTCGATGGTAGTACAGCGTACCTATGCGGCTACCTACACCGCTAGCGTGATACTCGACAGCACTACCCTAAGTGAAGGCACTTTCGCGGGTCTGGGCGCTATCGGTGACCCGTACAACGCCTTGGCACTGGTGGCCGGCGACAACATGCTGCAGCTGTGGCACGTGAAAATGGGCAAGAAACAGCGCCTGACCGAAGTGCTGCTGGAGCCCTGCTCGCAGCTTGGCATTCGGCTGGAATGCTGGGGCGGCAGCCGCTTCCGCTTTGCGTACAGCTCTGATGGTGGCCTGAACTGGGAGCCACTGCGCACCGATGGCTTCGCTATCAATGGCACTTACCTGCCGCCTTGGGACCGGGGCGTACGCGTAGGCCTGATTGCCCAAGGCGAGGAAACCGAAACGGCCGTGTTTGAGCGGTTTACGCTGCGCAACCAACGCTAGGTTTTGAAGCAAGAAGTTAGACGTAAAAAGCAAAAGGACCCTGGTAACAGGGTCCTTTTGCTTTTTGAACTCCGGCTGATACGAGCGGGGCTTTTCGTTCTGAAAGCAATAGACAGGCCGCTTTGCTAGTTGCTTGGCTTATCAATTCTCTGGATTCGCTTTTGATTTCTGCCATCTAAGGCTTCGGTGCGTGCGTACACAGCGGCTTAGGCAATACTTTCCCGCTCATGGCACAACCTTCAATTACGGCCGCACCTTTTGGGCAGCTGCCCAACGGACAAGACGTTCAGCTGTTCACCTTGACCAGCAGCACGGGCATGGTAGCCCGCATCACCAACTACGGTGGCATTGTGACGGAGCTACTAACGCCAGACCGCGTAGGGCAGTTAGGCGACGTAGTGCTTGGTTTCGACACCCTTGAGGGCTACCTCAGCGACGCTTACGCCGCGGCCAACCCGTATTTCGGCGCTTTGATTGGCCGTTACGGCAACCGCATTCGGGAAGGTCGCTTCGAGCTGAATGGCCAAGCCTACACGCTGGCGACCAACAACGGGCCAAACCACCTGCACGGTGGCCAGCACGGCTTCGACCGCCAACTATGGCAAGCAGAAATGCTGGTAGACCTCGGGCCTGTATTACGTCTTACCTGCATCAGCCCTGACGGCGAGGAAGGCTACCCCGGCAACCTGACGGTAACGGTGCTTTACGGCCTCACTGCCGACAACAGCCTGCGTATTGATTACACTGCTGTTACTGACCGTCCGACCCCTATCAACCTGACCAACCACTGCTATTTTAATCTGAGCGCCGGGCAGACGCCAGACATTCTCGGCCATGAGCTGACCCTACACGCCGACCGTTACACCGTAGTGGACGACACGCTGATACCAACCGGAGAGCTGCTCGCCGTGCAAGGCACGCCCTTCGACTTTACCCAAGCGCGGGCCGTTGGTGAAAAAGCCGACGAGGTGCCGGGTGGCTACGACCACAACTGGGAACTGCGCGGCAAAGGATTTCGTCCGGTGGCCGCAGCGTACGAGCCAGTATCGGGCCGGACGCTAGAGGTGTTCACCGACCAGCCAGGCATTCAGTTTTACGCCGGTAATTTTCTGGATGGCTCACTCATTGGCAAGAACAACACTGCTTATCTAAAGCACGGCGGCTTCTGCCTGGAAACGCAGCACTTCCCAGACTCGCCCAACCAACCGGCTTTTCCTTCGACGGTACTAGAGCCCGACACCGTATTCCATTCCGTGACGGAGTACCGCTTTGGCACTCGGCGCTAACCGCCGGCCAGAACCCGTATTTATTTCAAATCGAAATCAGTACTTGCCTGGCAGTCCGGAACCGGCTTCTGCCGTTAGATCAAGAGGCAGGCTGCTCATCAAATGCGGCAACTGATGCTCTACCCTTGGGGCGAGTATCGTGATGAGCGGCCTGCCTCTTTTTATGCCCTTCCGTGGCTGCGCGGTTTGCTACGTTCTTTAAAAGTTAACACAGCCCTATTCCGGCAGCCTGCGTAGTGGGAAGCACAAGTTTATTCGGCTCATTATGCCCCGCACCATCATCGTTTCTAACCGCCTGCCCACCAAGGTCAAGCGCGAATCTGACGGTAACCTCACGTTTTCGCCTAGTGAAGGTGGCCTAGCCACTGGCTTGGGCTCCGTATACAAACAAGACGGCAACGTATGGGTCGGCTGGCCCGGCCTATACCTCGAAGCTCCCGAAGACGAACAACACGTAACCGAGCAGCTTGCGCAGGACAGCATGGCGCCAGTATTCCTGACGGAAGAAGAAATCCGGGATTACTACGAAGGCTTCAGCAACGAAACGCTCTGGCCCACCTTCCACTACTTTGCCCAGTACGCTGTTTTCGAGCCGACTTACTGGGAAGCCTACGTAGCTGTAAACCGCAAATTCTGCGAGGCCGTAGCGGCCGTGGCCGGTCCCGAGGACACCATTTGGGTGCAGGACTACCAGTTACTACTGCTGCCGGGCATGTTGCGCAAAGCCTTGCCGCAGGCTACCATTGGCTTCTTTCTGCACATTCCATTCCCGTCCTACGAAATCTTCAGCGCCATTCCGTGGCGCCGGCAGCTGCTCGAAGGCCTGTTGGGTTCCGACCTGGTTGGCTTCCATACTTACAACTACATGCGCCACTTTCTGAGCTCGGTGGAGCGCCTCTTGGGCTGCACCAATCAGAATGGCGTAATAGAAACGGGCAGCCGCAACGTGGTAGTGGATTCATTTCCGATGGGCATCGACTACCAACGCTACGCCGAGGTAGCGGCCTCACCGGAGGCCCAAGAGCTGGAGACGCAGTACCGCGAGGCCATGAGCAATCAGCAAATTGTGCTGAGCATCGACCGCCTCGACTACACCAAGGGCATTGCCCAGCGTCTGCGCGCTTTCGAGCTCTTGCTGAAAAACCACCCGGAGCTGCACCACCGCGTGACGCTGCTGATGCTGGTGGTGCCTTCCCGTGACCAAGTCGCCCAATACAAAGAGCTAAAAGAGGAAATCGACGAGCTGGCCGGCCGCATCAACTCCCAGTACCGCACCATCTCCTGGTCGCCGATTCAGTACTTCTACCGCTCTTACCCACTCGAAGAGCTCAGTGCCCTCTACCGCTTGGCCGATGTGGCGCTGGTGACGCCCATGCGCGACGGCATGAACCTAGTGGCCAAAGAATTCATCGCCAGCAAAACCGACGCCCGCGGTGTGCTCATCCTGAGCGAGCGAGCTGGCGCAGCCCGGGAGCTTTCCGACGCGCTGCTGATCAACCCCACCGATACCGAGGAAGTAGCTGAGACGCTTTACCAGGCTCTGACTATGCCGTTGGAAGAACAGCAGCAGCGCATGGCTGGCTTGCAGGCCGTGGTGCAGCGCTACGACGTACACGCTTGGGTGGAGCTGTTTATGAACCGCCTCACCTACGCCAAAATCAAGCAGAAAATCCTCGAGACCGATACCTTGGACCCTACCGTACAAGCTTCCATGACCGAGCAGTATCAGCAGGCTCAGCGCCGTGTACTGCTCCTCGATTACGACGGCACGCTGATGCCTTTCCACAACAACCCGCAGCAGGTGCGTCCCGACGAGGAACTGCGGCGGCTGTTGCAGGCTTTGGCTACCGATGAGCGCAACCGCGTGGTCATCATTTCGGGACGCGACCGGACCACGCTTACCCAGTGGCTCGGCGACTTGCCCCTCGACTTTATCACCGAACACGGCGTGTGGCTGAAACAGCGCGACGGCGACTGGCACATGATTCAACCCCTGCGCAACGACTGGAAACGTGACATCCGACCCATTCTCGAAATGCACGTGAGCCGGACTGCCGGTGCCTTCATCGAGGAAAAGGAGTACTCGCTGGTCTGGCACTATCGCCGCACCGACCCGGATTTGGGCGCCATGCGTGCCCGGGAGCTGTCGGCTCACCTACAATTCATTGCCAGCAGCAGCGGACTGCACGTGATGGAAGGCAATAAAGTAGTCGAAATCAAAAATGCTGGCATCGACAAAGGCGTAGCAGCTGCGCACTGGATACAGCAATTTGAGCCCGACTTCGTACTAGTCATGGGCGACGACCGCACCGACGAAGACACTTTCCGCTCTGCTCCCAAAGACGCCTTCACGGTGAAAGTAGGCGCCCGTCACCGCTCCTTGGCTCGCTACCATGTAGACAGCCCGACGGAGGTGCGCGAAGTATTGTGGAGTTTGGTGCAAGCATCATCCGGCTCAGATACGGAGCCCGAAGCCCCCAAGCATGAGCACAGCGACACCACCACGC
>NZ_JBZYWH010000047.1:0-13084 GCF_058932745.1 Hymenobacter sp. FMD4 | reverse complement strand
TCGAGCGAGAATACGTTCTGGTCCCGGTCGCTCATCACGCCGGCTTTCTGGTACTCGGCCACGCGCTTCTCGAAGAAGTTAGTTTTGCCCTGCAGCGAAATCATCTCCATGAAGTCGAAGGGGTTGGTGGCGTTGTAGATCTTGCGGTAGCCCAACGACACCAACAGGCGGTCAGCCACGAACTCGATGTACTGCGACATGGCCTGCGCGTTCATCCCAATCAGGTTGACCGGCAGCGCATCGGTCACGAACTCCTGCTCGATCTGCACCGCGTCGCGGATGATGGCGTGCACGCGCTCCTCGGGCAGCTTGTTCACGAGGTATTGCTGGTAGAGCAGGCAAGCGAAGTCACAATGCAGGCCTTCGTCGCGCGAGATGAGCTCGTTCGAGAAGGTCAGTCCCGGCATCAGGCCGCGCTTCTTGAGCCAGAAGATGGAACAGAACGAACCGGAGAAGAAAATGCCTTCCACGGCCGCGAAGGCAATAAGGCGCTCGGTGAAGTTCTCCGAGTTGATCCACTTGATGGCCCACTCGCCCTTCTTGGCCACGGCCGGCACGGTTTCCAGCGCGTTGAAGAGGTAGTCCTTCTGCTTGGGGTCCTTGATGTAGGTGTCAATCAGCAGCGAGTACGTCTCGGAGTGAATGTTTTCCATCATCACCTGGAAGCCGTAGAAGCAGCGAGCCTCGGGCATCTGGACCTCCTGCATGAAGTTTACGGCCAGGTTCTCGTTCACGATGCCGTCAGAGGCCGCGAAGAAGGCCAGCACGTGCGAGATGAAGTGCCGCTCGTTGTCGTTGAGGTTTTCCCAGTCTTTCTGATCCTGCGACAAATCGATTTCCTCCGCCGTCCAGAAGGAGGCTTCGGCTTGCTTGTACATCTGCCACACGTCGTCGTTCTGAATCGGGAAGAGGACGAAGCGGTTGGGATTTTCAACGAGTAGTGGTTCCATGAGCTGGGACAACAGATGATGAAAGGTCAGAAAAGGCGGGCCGAAACCCAACGGTTGGGGTGCCAACCAACCCGGAGTGGCAATTGTTCGGCCCGGCCGCAACAGTGCTTGCTGCGGCCGGGCCGAACTCAAAGATAGGCCGAGCTAGTCGACCGGCGGGCCTTTTTTGTCTGTTAAATTTTCGCTAAGCGGCTGAGTGCAAGTGAAGCAGCTTTCGCGGAATCAGCCAATAAATCTTTAGAAAAGCTTGTTTTTGACAAAAGTTTTCCACAATTGCAGTGTGGACAAGGTTAGTTGTCCACAAATTCGTATTCGCGTACTCGCGCTGCGCGTTCCTGCAATAAGTGTCAAGCAAGGCCAAAGAGACCGATACCAAGCACTATTTCAGGCGAGTAAAAGAGGATTAGTGAGTTATGTTTGGTTTTATGGAATAGGCCTTGTACTTTTGCCTTCCATTTTCAGAAACCCTGCGGAAAACCGATGTACGCAATCGTAGACATAGCCGGCAAGCAGACCAAGGTCGAAGCCAATAAATTTGTGTACGCCCACAAACTGGCCGGCAACGTCGGCGACGAAGTAGAATTGGGCAATGTACTCCTGACTGACAACAATGGCGCGCTGAGCATTGGCGCTCCGTTCCTGTCCGAAGTCAAAGTAAAAGGCACCATCTTGGCCCACGTTCGTGGCGACAAGCAGATCGTGTTCAAGAAAAAGCGTCGTAAGGGCTACAAGAAGCTCAATACGCACCGCCAGGACTACACGAAAGTAATGATCAACAGCATTGGCTAATTATGAATTGAGAGTTGTGAATGCTGCATAGGGTGCGCCCGAACAGCCAATTCATAATTCAGCGTTCATAATTCCTAATCCCCAAATACCATGGCACACAAGAAAGGCGTTGGTAGCTCCAACAACGGCCGCGAATCGCATTCCAAGCGTCTCGGCGTGAAACTTTACGGTGGTCAGCTGGCCATTGCCGGCAACGTAATCGTGCGTCAGCGCGGTACGAAGCACCACCCCGGTCAGAATGTGGGTATCGGCAAAGACCACACCCTGTTCGCACTGATTGACGGCACGGTTCAGTTCCGCAAAGGCCGCAAAGATCGTTCGTTCGTGACGATTGTGCCGGTTGGCACGGAAGAAGTAGCTGCGTAAGTAGCCACTCCGATAGCAATCAAAAGCCCGCCTTTACCGGCGGGCTTTTTGTGTTTTCCTTGCCCGAAGAAGTTTGGTGCCTGAATAAGGCCTTTCTGCATTAGGATGACAGACGACTGGTTATTGTTGCCCGACTTAGTGGCCAGCCCATCCGTCGGCTTCTGCCAGCGCATAGAGTACCGGGCGGCTGGGGCTGGCATCAAGCTCTAGCATGGTCACCTGCAAGTTGAGCAGGTATAAACCATCGGCCACCGAATCGGGCACGAAGATGAGCTCGGTGATGGTGGCAGTGCGGCGGGTATCGTGCGGGTACTGCCAGAAAGCGTGGTGGGCGACCAGCGTGCCGTTGTCCAATTCGCGGTCTACACTGGGAAGGTCAATCAGCAAGTGCTCGATGCCCTGTTCCACTAGGTATTGCGCTAGCTCTGCTGAGATGTACGGCGGGTTTTGGCCGGAGTACTGCCGGCTGCGCTTGCTGTCGTCGTTGGGCAGGGTGCGCAGAATGAGGGCTTCGGGCGGCACCGGAGCAGCTGCTAATAGCGGCTGTACATCGGATAGCTCCACCACCAAGTCACCATCGAGGCGCTGGTGCGGCGCCACGGTTATCAGCCAAGCGACGAAGTGAAAACGTTGCAGGCAGCTCGGAAGCGTGGCCGCATCAGGGCTGATGTGGCCGTAGCACTCCGTATGCGTGCCGTTGCCGTGGGGCGTGAGGTGCACGCGCTTGTAGTTAGTGCTGCCACCTTCGGCCACGCTGCCCACAAACTCACCCACGCGAATCACTTCAAGCTGCACTGGCTCGGCCCAAAAGCAGTTCACCTGATCCGGCCCGGGTGCCAGCGGCAGCGCAATATCAAGCGGAGCGGCCGGGTTGAAGTTGAACGAGCGGCTGTGGTACTGGATGGTGGCTGAGAGCATAAGCAAGGTAAGCTAAGGAAGTAGTGAATAGGAGAGAAGCTAATGAGCGGTTACCGTTTCACAAGCTCGAGGCTTCACCTTTCAACAATGGGTGGCTCGGCAGTAAAGTCCGATGCCAGTTTGTTCAGAATACGGCTCAGGTCATCGGCGCGGCTGTATACCATGAAGTGCGTGCCGCCTTGAATAAGGTATTCCACTTTGGCTGGGCCGGGCGGGAATACCCGGTCGTGGGTACCGCGGATTTGCACAGCGGGCCCGACGTGGCTGCTGTCCCACTTCAAAAGGCTCCGGATAGCCCAGCGGGTATAGCGGGGTTCTTGGTCACGCAGGATGGACTTAAACAGCTGGTACTCGTCGCCGCCGTTTACTCCGAAGTACCACTGGCCCGCCCGCGGAAACAGCTTTAGCAGTTGTGGCGGCACCCAGTGCTGTACGCCGGTGGCCCGAATTAGCTTGAGCAGCGGCGGCAGGTGGTCGGCGGCCGGGATGCTGGATACCAAAGCCACCAAAGCTAGGGGCCGCAGGCGTGCCATTTCTAGAGCCACCGTGCCCCCAAACGATACGCCCACCAGCCAGCAGCGCTGGTCCAGCGGAATCGGCTCGGCCATGCGGGCCGCGTAAGCCGGCAGCGGCTCGTTCGGGTCGGCGGGAGGCAACCACTGCAGCACGTGCGCGGTGCCCTGCAGCTGCGGAATCAGTTTGACGAAGATGCGCTCATCGGCCCCGAGGCCGGGAATCAGGTAGAAAACCGGTTGGGGAGCGGTGGCTTCAGGCATCGAGACGTCGGAAAATGCCTTCGAGGTAAAAGACGTTATCGGCCGCCGCACGTTCCTCACTCTCTTCCTCGTTGTCCTCGTCTTCGAACTCGTCCTCGTCGGCGGGGTAGGTGAAGGAGAGCTTCAGAGCAATGCCCGGCAGGGTGAACGGCTCGTCGCCTTCCTGGGTGTATTCGAGCAGGCAGGGCCGGGGGGCGGTGGCCAAGGCATCAGCTACTTCTTCCTGCAGCTCTCCTGACCGTACGCCAGCCTGGCGCAGCAGCAGATCCAGCTGCGCGAAGGGCAAGCCGAGGTGAAAAAAGTAGGTCTGACCGTCGAACACAGTAGTTGCCCACAGCGTCACGTCGTCGGTATTATCGAAGACGATGGCGCGTACTTGCACTTCCTCCACAAAAAAGTCCGCGCCGTACTCGACGGCGTCAATGAGTCGTTGCATGCGGGTACGCGGGTACTGGGTAATTGAATCGGAGATAAATACCGTAAGATTTACGGAAAAGCCATGCGTTTGCGGTGAGCGGAGGGCGGTTTTTTTGCCGGTTCGGGGCAGTGTTGCTGAGTGTCAGACGAGTAATAAAAGGATATATCTACATGTAGCGCGGACTTAGTAGTCCGCGTCCGCAGATAGTAACTCCAATCGTTCAGGCCGCGCTCAGGACACCGGCTGCAAAGTCTGCGCTGCTCTCATGCTGCGGTGCGCTATTCCAAGAACAGCTCCAGCGTAATCTGATCGGCTAGCAGCTTGCCGCGGTCGGTGAGGCGCAGGGTGTCGTGGCTGATGGTGGCCCAGCCGTCATGTTGCAACTGCTGCAAGTAAGCGGGGTGTGCAGCTAGCAAGTCCACACCGAGGGCTTGACGCAGATGGGCCAAGTTGCAGCCGGCAGCGGTGCGTAGGCTGGTCATCAGGTACTCGTTGGCGCGGTCGGTGGGAGAAAGGTCTTCGCGGGTAGCAGGCAGTTCGCCACGTTCCAGCAGGCCCTGCACGTACTGTGCATTGCTAGCCACGGTGTACTGCCGGCTCCTGCCATCAAAGGAGTGCGCGCTCGGGCCGAGACCGAGGTAAGGCACGCCTTGCCAGTAGCTGCTGTTGTGGCGGGAGTAGTGACCGGGCCGGGCGAAGTTGCTGATTTCGTATTGCTCGTAGCCGGCGGTGCCGGTGGCCGCGAGCAGCATCTCAAACTCTTGGGCCACAAACTCATCGGGCGAAGGCTGGAACTTGCCTTTCTTCAGCTGGCGGCCAAATACCGTCTGCGGTTCGATGGTGAGGGCATAGCAGGAGAGGTGCGGCACCTGCAGGTCCACCGCCTCACGCAGGTCTTGCTCCCACACGCGGTGGTCGTCGGCGGGCACGCCGTAGATGAGGTCGATACTCAGGTTGTGAAAGCCCGCGTCTTGGGCCGTGCGCACGCAGCGCCGCGACTCTTCGGCTGAGTGGGCACGGTTCATCAGGCGTAGGTGAGGCTCGTGAAAGCTCTGCAGGCCGATGCTCAGGCGATTGACCGGCGAAGCGGCTAACTCGCGCAGCTTGGCGGTGGTGAGGTCGTCGGGATTGGCTTCGAGGGTGATTTCCGCGTCGGCCGCCACATCGAAGTACTTATAAATGGCTTCGAACAAAGTCAGCAGCTCGGCTTCCGTCAGCAGGGAAGGCGTGCCGCCACCAAAGTAGATGGTGTTCAGGCCCGCGCCACCTAAGTAATCGTGACGTAGCTCTATCTCGCGCAGCAAGGCCGCGATAACCTGCGGCTTGCGGCCCAGCGAGGTGCTGAAGTGGAAGTCGCAGTAATGACAAGCCTGCTTGCAGAAGGGAATATGGAGGTAGAGTCCGGCCACGGAGTAAGGAATTGCTAAGATTGCACAACAGTCGCGCGAACTTTGTAGTTCGGGTGTTGCATGCGTCATTTGGCCGAGGCCTAGTGCTGGCTCTGCCCGCGGTACGATCAGCTTCAGGATAGGGCAAAGCCCGGCATCAGCCTAATAAAACGAACCCGCAACCGGGGGGCGGAAATGAAATCCGCTCCGGCCGCGTTAATGCCTGCAAATGTATACCCGCGTCGTGCGCTTCCTGCTGTTGGTACTGCTGCTGAGCTGGATTCGGCAGGGAGCGGCGTGGGCCCAAACAACTTCGCCGGTTACCGAGCCCAACCTGCCCGCTACTCAGGCCCCGCCGCTTCCACCGCGCCCCGCTGCCCGGCCCGATTCTGCTCAGGCGGCGCGCCGCCTGGCGCCAGTGCGGCCCAAGGTGGTGCGTATCCTGACCGAAGCCGCCGATCAACCCTTGCTGCGCCGCTACCGCCTGCGCCTCAGTGCAGCCGATACCCTAGAGGCCTTGCGCAATGTGCGGCAGCTTCTGCTCGCGCTGCAAGCCGACGCGTACCTCACGGCTTCTGCCGATACCATGTACTGGCGCGCCGATACGCTGGCCGTGCGCCTGTACGTGGGCGAGCAGTTTCGCTGGGCCCGCCTACAGCGCGGCAACGTGGGCGACGATATGCTGGGCCGCACCGGCTTCCGTGAGCGGCTCTACGCCGGCCAAGCCCTAGTGCCGGCCGAACTGGCCCGCTTGCAGCAGCGCATTCTGGAAAATGCGGAAAATGAAGGCTACCCCTTTGCTCAAGTGCGTCTCGATTCGGTGCACCTGAGCGGCTCGGATATCAACGCCCGCCTACTGCTGGACCGCGGCCCCGTAGTAGTCTTTGATTCCTTGCAGATCATCGGCAATACCAAAACTAAAAAGCGCTTCTTGACCAAACTGCTGCAGATTCAGCCGGGCCAGCCTTATAGCCAGCAGCGCGTAGACGATGCCGCCCGCTTGCTGCGCCAACTGCCCTACGTGCAGCTCAAAGCCGACCCCGAAGTGCGCTTTGCCCGCGGCCGGGCGCGAATGTATCTGCTGCTCGATGACCGCAACGCCAATCAGTTCGATGCCATTGTGGGAGTGCTGCCCAACCCCAGTGCTACGGCGGGGCAACGACGCGTGCAGGTCACTGGCGACGTGACACTGAACCTGCGCAACATCGGCGGGGGGGGCAAGCAGTTAGGCGTGCAGTGGCGCAAAGTAGAAGCCAGCTCGCAAATTTTGGATGCGGCGTATCAGCATCCCAATTTTTTCGGCTCGCCGCTCGATGTCAGCGCCACCTTCAACCTGTTTAAGCAAGACAGCTCTTTTCTGACCTTGCGGCCGCGGCTACAGATCGGCTATCCAGCGGCTCGGGCCGGCCGGCTGAGCGTGTTCGTAGAGCAGCGAAACTCCCGCCTACTGGCCCGACGCGGCCTACGCACCCTTCAAGCACTGCCTGAAAACGTGGATTCACGCTACACCGCCTACGGCCTCGATTTCGTGCACGCTTCCCTGGACGATCCGCTGTTTCCGCGGCGTGGTCTGCTTTTGCTAGCCCAGGGCGCCGTCGGTAATAAGGTTATCAGCCGCAATGCCGATGTGAGGCCTGAATTGTACGACGGCCTGCCGCTGCGCTCGACGCAGGTAACATTCAGCGGCCGGGCGGAGCGGTACTTCCGCCTCGGGCCGCAAAGCGTGCTGCTCACGCGGGTGCGCGGCGAAGCCCTGCTCAATCGCCGCTTGTTTCTGAACGACCTGTTTCGCCTTGGAGGGCTGGCCACGCTGCGCGGCTTCAGCGAATTGCAGTTCTATGCGGCCCAATACGGTGTGGGTACTGTGGAACTGCGCCAGTTCACCGGGCCCGATGCTTATGTGTTCCTGTTTGCCGATCAGGCTTACCTGCGCCGTGCCCTGCCCGGCGACCTGGGTGAAGATGCTCCCACCGGTTTGGGCGCGGGCTTGAGCTTCCGGACTGGGGCCGGCTTGTTTCAGTTTGTGTATTCCATCGGGCGCACCAACAGCCAGCCGTTTTCCTTTAGCAATTCCAAGATTCACTTCGGCATTACCAGTCGGTTCTGAGTAGCCTAGAGTTGCGTAGTAGCGGTGTCAGCCGGCTGCGCTGTCTTGTCGTCATCAGGATTGGTGCTGTGCGTAGTGGTCGGCGAGTCCGTGGAAATCTGGTCAGTGTCGCGCTGGTTGCCATTGCAGGCCGCGAGTGAGGCGCCAAGCAATAGGATAAGGGCGCAGTAGGTGCTGGTCCGTTTCATCAGGAAAAGGCAAAAGGTGGTGGGCATGCTTACGCAGAAATTGACCGCCATGGCTGGGCGATTACCGAAGGAATAAGAACTGTGGAGGGCAGCCGCACGCAGCGCTCCGCCTATAGATGGTCAAATTTTTAGTGCTGATAATCAGTGCGAAAGCATTTAAATTAACATATTCATAATACAGGTGTGTGCAAATCCAAAAAAGGCTTCTACTTTTGCATCACCAAACAGTGCGGGGTGGAGCAGTTGGTAGCTCGTTGGGCTCATAACCCAAAGGTCACTGGTTCGAGTCCAGTCCCCGCTACCTCGAAAACGGCCTCAGTAAGACAAGTTCTTGCTGAGGCCGTTTTGCTTTTCTAGTGGTGCATCGGTAGCGCGGGAAATGATAATCACATAATGATGTGAACAAGATGCGATAGGCCCGGGTGGTACGTTACGTTTGTCAGGCTAATTGCTGCGGCAACTGGCTTTTTTCCCGCCTCTCAACCTACCTATTGCTATGGAAACGATGCATGCCCCAGCCATATCGGCTGGCTGGGCCACTTTGGTGGCTGAAACCGATGCTCTAAGCTTATTCCGGCGCTGGCTGGATGAGGCTCCTGTGGACGGGCCCGTGCCTATGACGCTGGCCACGGTACGCGACGGCCGGCCCTCGGCCCGCATTGTGTATTTGCACGGTGTGCCTACCGAGCAAGCGGGCTTTCGGTTTTTCACCAATCGTACGAGCCCCAAAGTCCAGGAAATAACGGATACTTCTTACGTGGCGCTAACCTTTTACTGGCCCACGCTGGAGCGGCAGGTGCGCGTAGAGGGCACAGTACGCCCCATTTCTGGCACAGATGCGAATGCCGTATTCGCGAGCCGCCCCCGGGCTAATCAGATCGGCCTGTGGGCTTCCCCGCAAAGCCAAGCACTAAGTGGCCCGCAGGAGTTGCAGGCTCGGCTACAAGAAGCCATCGAGCGGTTTGCCCAGCAGCCGATCATTCCACGGCCGTTGCACTGGGGCGGATACAGTGTGCATGCCGACATGCTGGAATTTTGGGCGGCTAACCCCGGCGACCTGCCCTGCCGCCTGCGCTTTGAGCGCACGGCCGGGGGCTGGGAGCAAGTATGCTTGGCCCCCTGAGCATAGCCGAAAACGGGCTGCAATGAGCCCTGCTGTTTAGTTATTTACTGGGCAGCAGGGCTCAGCTGTGTGTCGATTTCAGCCACAAAGCGGCACCTGCTAGCCTAGCCCGGCACAAGGTTGACATCACTTGGTGCTGCCGCTTCATCCGCTTTTTTTATCGGTTCACCCCCCTGATTCCACC
Source organism: Hymenobacter sp. FMD4 (assembly GCF_058932745.1). Taxonomy (NCBI): domain Bacteria; kingdom Pseudomonadati; phylum Bacteroidota; class Cytophagia; order Cytophagales; family Hymenobacteraceae; genus Hymenobacter; species Hymenobacter sp. FMD4. The sequence continues at coordinate 3,877 of NZ_JBZYWH010000047.1, read as the reverse complement.
CTTCGGTTAACTAGGCATTGCCCTCGGCACTCAAAACGGCCTTCTTTGCTACCGTTAGCGCTTTCGGGCTGCTCCGTAGTAGCTAAATAGATATGGGTCAATCAGAAGCCATTTTCTTGCCCGAAGCAACCTAACGCTTAGTAAATCCATCTGATAGCCTGCCGAAATCATCCATTGCTAAAGCCTTTTCTTTTTCCCGATGGCACGTACCGCTGACGTTCGCTTTACATCGTTAGAAAAACAATACGGACTGGCCAACAAGCTCCTGTGGGCTTGGGCAGCAGCAGGGGCCATGTTGGCAGCAGGAGCCGTGGTATTGGCTTAAGCAGGTAGCCTTAGGCCGCCCAGATAGCTGGCTGTCCGGCCTTTAGGCTGGCTTCGGCGGCTTTGTGCATGGCCGGACTGCGCCTTACCTGAGAGGGTGCCACGCCGAATTTTTTGCGGAAGGCTGTCGCAAAATGAGCGGCATTGGTGAAGCCTACCGATTCGGCTACTTCCTGCACGGGCTGATCGGTAAGGGTGAGCAACTGCTGCGCTACGGTAAGCCGGCGCTCGGCCACGTAACCAAAGACGGTGGTGCCAAACAGCTGCTTGAAACCTTTCTTCAACTTAAAATCATTGGTGCCGAATTGCCGGGCCAGATCCATCAGGCTTGGCGGGTTGGCGTAGTGCTGATCAAGATAGGCCTGGATGCCATAGAACAGGTCGCGTTCCTTGGTCGACATGCGCGTGACGATGCGCGCGAACTGTTCCTGCTGCTCGATGAAGAGGTCCAAGAATCGGGCTTCCAGAAACATCTTTCGCAACGGACCCGAGTAGGGGCAGTTGGCAATCTGTTGGGTGAGGACGTGTGCAGTAGGCGTGGCCAGCAAGCCATCGGGCAGCATCACGAAGGGCTCGGCGCGGCCCAGCCACCGCTCGTGTATGCCCATCCACTCCGCATTGCTGGATACCAGCTTCTGAAAGAAGTTGTGGGTGATGTGGATGGTGAAGGTGTGATAGTCCTGCTGCTGGGCCTGAAAGGTGTAGTGGTTACGGGTGGTTTCGTCGCCGACGATGTTCTGGTGACCACCCATTAGATCCAAAGGGCGTCGGGCGCAGGAGCGCGAATGCAACGACCCGTCGAACTGATACAGCATTCCAATCCACGGCTGGTGCACGTCGAGCTCCGCCTTTAAGGGCTCACGCAGTTGCCCGGTGGCTTGGGTAAGCTGCATGCCGTCGATAAAATAATCCACGAAGGAAAGGTGGCTGCCGTCGTGCCCGGTCCATTTGGTGCGGGCATGAACCACGTCGCCGTCTTGCTGCAGATCCGTCTGGCACTGATCGGAAAATTCCGCCGAGCGAAAATTGAAAAAGGTGTCCATAGCTTAACGCAACGAAGGTAAATCTTTCGCACCAAGAAGCTTGCGGCCTTACTGCTTCGGCATATCAAGAAAGTAAATCCGTTTGAGAAAAGAACTACTCCGTCTGGCGAAGGTGTGAAAAGCCTTGGGCGCTGAACATTTGCAACGAAGTTCCTCAAGCCCCAACCACCGCAACCGTTTCGGCCGACCTGCCGGGCGCCCACCGGTAAATCTTGATGGCAATCAAGGTTCCGCAGCCAGCCCCGGCGGAGTTTTGCAGAAACATCTCCGACTATGAACGCACAGCTTTTCCCTTCCCCGAAAACCTGGTTTCAGAGTTCCCCCGCCAATCGGTTGAAGCCTGTGCTGGCTTTGCTGAAAGCTTTGCTTGAACCCGCGCCCCCACAGGAGCCCGGCTGCTCCAAGCGCTATGCCGAGCTGTGCCAGCAGCAGCTGCGCGCTACGCGGTTGTTCTGGCTGTGCTCGGCTTGTCTGCTGGCCTATGTGGTGCTGGCCGCTTGCCTATAAAGCCTTTGCTTAGTCCCTGGGCCTTGCGCCAGGAATAAGTTCAGAGAGGCAGCCGCTGGCCTTTCTTTAGCTCGTATTTAGCTGGGCTGAAGAAGCCAATGCACAAAGCGGAGGTAACCTCTCGGCCCTGCATGGGGTACACGATATCTCCCGCCGGCCCCTACGGACACAGCCGGGGGCTTTCGTGTATGAGCAGCAACCGACACACTTACGACCTCGGCGTAATCGGCAACTGCGCCTACTTGGCGCTGATTCACAAAGACACCAGCCTGCAGTGGCTGTGTTGGCCCCGTTTCGACAGTGGCTTCGTTTTCGGCAGTTTGCTGGACCGGCAGCAGGGCGGCGAGTTTTCGCTGCAGCCGGCCGAGGGCGACTTCGGCACGCACCAATACTACCTCGACAACACCAACGTGCTGTGTACTGAGATAGAAACGGCCGAGGGGCGCTACCGCGTGACGGACTTTGCGCCGCGCTTCCCGCAGTACGAGCGGTACTACAAGCCGCTGATGCTCATTCGCAAAATCGAGCCATTAGCAGGCATGCCACGGGTGCGGGTTATCTGCAAACCTGTAGGCAACTACGGGCTGACGCCGCTCAGCCCGCGGCGCAGCTCCAATCACATTGCGTTTCTGGGCCTGCCCGAGGAAATCCGCCTCACCACTAACGTACCGCTGAGCTACATCCTCGACGAGCAGGACTTTGCCCTCACCGAAACCAAGTACCTCGTGCTGACTTACGGAGCGCCACTGGAAGCTTCTCTGGAAAGCACCTGCGAACGGTTCCTGCGCGACACCGTGCACTACTGGCAGCAGTGGGTAAAAAGCATGAGCATCAGCAATTTCTACCAGCCGCAGGTGATTCGTTCGGGGCTGGTGCTGAAGCTGCACCAGTACGAGGATACCGGGGGCATCATTGCGGCCACCACTACTTCCCTGCCGGAGGCGCCGGGCTCGGGTCGTAACTGGGACTACCGCTTCTGCTGGATGCGCGATACCTACTACATCCTCACGGCCTTCAACAACATCGGCCACTTTGAGGAAATGGAGCAATACTTCCATTACATAGCCAACATTTCCACCAAGGTCTACGACAAGTACCAGCCGCTGTACGCTATCAGCGGGGTATCGGAGCTGGTGGAGCAGGAGCTGACGCACCTAGCGGGCTACCTTGGCAATAAGCCGGTGCGCATCGGCAACGACGCTTACACCCACATACAGAACGACGTGTACGGGCAGGTGCTGGTGGCGCTGCTGCCGCTGTATGTCGACCGCCGCTTCGTGTCGCGTGACCGGGTGCACTCCGATAAACTGATGTACGACGCGCTGTCGTTTATCGACCGCACCATGGAGCAGCCCGACGCGGGCCTCTGGGAATTCCGCACGCTGGCCCAGTATCACTCTTACACTTATCTGTTTCATTGGGCGGGGGCGCACGCGGCTTATAAAGTGGCCAACACGCGCGGTAACGCGCCGATGGCGCAACTGGCCGAACGGCTCATGCAACAGGCCAAGCAGAAAATCGAAGCCTGCTTTGACCCACAGCGTGGCGTGTACACCAACGCCATCGGCTCGCCGCACCTCGATGCCAGCACCATGCAGCTCATCATGATGGGCTTCCTGAATCCGAACTCAGAGGTGGCGCGTACGCACTTGGCAGCCCTAGAAAAAGAGCTCAAAACAGCCGAGGGCCTGTTCTACCGTTACCGCCACGCCGATGATTTCGGCGTGCCCGAAACCACCTTCCTCATCTGCTCCTTCTGGTACATCGAGGCGCTGGCCTGCGTTGGCCGCCTCGACGATGCTACCCGCGAGTTTGAGAAGCTGCTCGGCTACACCAACCATTTGGGCCTGCTAAGCGAAGATGTGGACGCGCGTTCTGGCTCGCAGTGGGGCAACTTCCCGCAAGCTTATAGCCACGTGGGCTTGGTGAATGCCGCGTATCGCATTTCGAAAAAGTTGGACCAGCCTAATTTCCTATAGCGTTTCGGTGTTTTCCGCCGTAGC
>NZ_JBZYWH010000046.1:0-19245 GCF_058932745.1 Hymenobacter sp. FMD4 | reverse complement strand
TTACGCGGAGCCTTTGCGGCGGGTGCTACCGGACGCGGTTTGCGGCCGCGCTGGTACACCGCCATAGCAAAGCCCAGGCCCATAAGCAGGGTGCCGCTCCAGAGCAGGTTGATGAAGGGCTTCTCCATCGCCTTCAGGATGATGTAGTCCTTCTGGGTAGTGCTCACGCCGAAGGTAAACTTGCCGGTGGCCGGGTCGAGGTTGTCGAAAGTGATGCGCAGCCCAAGATCCTCCACCTCATCGGCTACGCGGCCCACGAGCTTATCCTTCACCACAAACACCGGGTGCACGTGGTACTGACGACCTTTCTCGCCATACACGATGATGTCGCCCTGTACAGCTATGTCGTCTTTGCCAAGGCCCAGTCCGACGGTGTTATGTGCCGGCTCGGCGCTTTTGAACACGGCGAAATAGTCGTTCAGGAACAAAGTGTCACCCATACTCACAGTAAACTCCTTGGCCTCGCTCCAGTCTTTTTCCTTTGACGGATCGGGTACGGAGGACACGTGTGAGTAAATGTCGTGGTCCCAGAACAGCTTGATATCCGGCGAAGCGAGCAGGCCGCCCATTTCCTCGTTTACCTGTGCCCGCGGGAACAGCACAAACTCCTGGCCCGACTTGGGCTGCTTGTATACCACACGGTAGTAGGTGTCTTCAGGACGAATTTCGAGCGTGTCGCCGGCTTTGTAGTAGGTCTTGTCGCCGACTTTTATTTCGCCCCGCGCTATAGCCTTGTACTCGTCGCTGACGACAGGGAACAGCAGTTCCTTGTTCACGTATTCCGGCACGCCGGGTACATCGAAGAATTGGCCGGTGTAGGTCAGTTCGTACGGGCCCATCTGCGCCGACTGATTGCGCCACAAGAGCACGTTGTCGCGGTTAATTTCCTCGGGGAACTCCCGCGAGTACAGCAAGCCGGAAGTGTTCTGCGAAATGATGTTTGAATAGCCAGCCGAAGCCAGAATACCGAGCAACATCAGCGCGATGCCGACGTGGGCCACCGCCCCGCCCGACAGCCGAACGCCGCGGCGCACCAGTTGGAACAGCATGCCCAAGTTGGACATCAGCCCAAACAAGCCAGCAGTGAGCAGCGCAATAAAGGGCAAGGACATTTGCTGACCATTCTGACGCACCAGCAGAATAACCAAGCTGGCTCCGAGTAAGGTCAGGATAGCCGGCAAGGTCAGTACACTGCTGACACTATCCTTGTCGTTTTTCTGCCACCACATCAGCTGGGCAATGCCCGAGAACAGCGCCACCAGCACGCCCATCCAAAGCTGGATTTTGGTGTAGTGGGCAATCTGATCGGCCGGCAAGGCTAGGTTTGATTTGATGCCGAAGAAGCCGATGAAAGCATTGTAGACCGGAATGCTGGTCGTCACGAGCACCTGAAAGGCACCTAGGCACAGTACTGTCGCGCCGATAAACACCCACAGTTCGGGGTTGTACATCGTCAGTTCTTTCTCCGATACCGGAATGCTGTTCCAGCGCCACACCAGCAGCGCAATGCTCAGTACCACGAAGGCACCCAGGTACAGCAAAAGCTGACCCGACAGGCCCAAATCGGTGAAGGAGTGCACAGAAGCGTTGCCGAGTACGCCCGAGCGCGTCAGGAAGGTAGCGTAAAGCACCAGCAGGAACGTAGCCACCACCAGCGCGTAAGCCGTGCGCAGGCCAGTTTTGCCGCGCTGCCAAAGCACGAGGGCGTGCAAGCCGGCAACGAGCACCAGCCAAGGAATGTACACCGCGTTTTCGACGGGGTCCCAGTTCCAGTAGCCGCCGAAGTTCAGCGTCTCATAGGCCCAGTAAGCGCCCATCATGATGCCGACACCCAGTACGCCGCCGCCAATCAGGCTCCAGCGTAGTGCGGGCTGCACCCATTTAGTCATTTCACCCTTCCACAGCGCCGCAATAGCGTAGGCGAAGGGCACCAGCGTCAGAGCAAAGCCCAAGAACAGCGTGGGCGGGTGAATCACCATCCAGTAGTTCTGCAGCAGCGCGTTCAGGCCCTTGCCATCCTTCGGTACGAAGTCGGGGTTGAGCTTGTACACCGGCAGATCGGGCATAAACTCGCGCATTAGGATGAAGGGCGACGAGCCGATTTTGAGCGAACCAATCATCACGCCCAAAATCATGGACGTCAGGAACAGCTGCACACCCGCAAACACGGCCATTACCGGGGCTTCCCATTGCTTAGCGCCGCGGATAATGAAGGCCCCCAGCAGCACGTGCCAGAAAATCCACAACAAGAACGAGCCCTCCTGCCCTTCCCAGAAGCAGGAAATCATGTAGTGCACCGGCAAGTGGTTGCTGGAGTGGCTCCAAGCATAGTAGTACTCGTAGCGGTGCCCATAAATGATGGCAAACAGGGCCGCAATGACCCCAAGTACCGCCACGCCGTGCACCACGAAGGCACCGCGGCCCAGCTTCAGCCACGAGGCATCCTCCTCGCCTAGCGCGCGGCCGCGCGAGGCCATGTAATATCCCAGCGTGGCCACTACCGCCGCCACGAAGGCTACGATAACGCTAAAATGCCCCCAGTCGCCTATCTGCATTTCTGTCAATTAAAAATTGCGCATTAAGAACAAAAACCGGAAGATAAAGTCTGAAAATCACCCCATTAATTGGGGCGTCAACAACCTTTTAACTCTCCTTTTTTTGGTCTTAATTGACTGACGCTGTTGCGCCTTCCAGTTTCACGTTTTCGTCCACGTACTTTGACGGGCACTTGAGCAGGATCTTATCGGCCACAAACACGTCGTTGCGCATGTTGCCGGTAATCACCACTTGTTCCGACTTCTCGAAGTCCTGCGGCTTCGGGTTGAAATACACCACTTGCTGCTGCACACGGTTAGTATCCACGAGCATGAAAGTGAAGTAGTTCGGGTCGAGCGTAGGATTGTATTGCATGCCCGTGATGTTATGCTGCCCGTCCTTGGGCAGGCGCCCCACCACGTGCACTTTGCGCATGTCGCCGTCGGCCGCGAGTTCCTTGGCTTCTTTGAACGACACGTACACGCTGGCGTCGCCAGCAGTAGCCACCACGATGCCGATGGCAATGGCAATGACCACTAGGGCCAGTAAATGTGTTTTTTTCATGGTGCTTACAGAGAAAAGCAGCCGGTAAATTGGACCGGCCGCTCAGCAGCCTGTCCTTTCAAACAACCGTAAAGGGCCGAAAAAATCCTTGCCCTCGAAATGATTTTTATCAGTCGCGTAGCTCCCGCTCCAAGCGGCTGACTTTGCGGTCGATGGAAACGAGGTAGAGCAGCAGGCCGATGAGAATGACGACGATGACGGCCACCACCACGTAGATTTTGCCGTCCTGGCGGAGTTGGTCCGCCATTTCGGGACCGGCCGGCTGCTGGGCCAGGGCCGGTAGCAGCGGTAGTAGCAGCGTGGCCAGCAGAAGCAGGCCGCGGCGCTGCAGCCGATTAAGCCAATTGTTTTTCATACAGCTTTTGTTTGACGAGGGTCAGCCGCCCGGCCACGTTGGTAATCCAGACGCCGAGGAGCGTCCAGCCAATCACGGCCGGGTAAAACACCAAGCGCATGTTGTTGTCGAGGTCGTAGGAGCTGAAGCCGGGGTTGCCACCGGCGCCGGGATGCAATGAATCCGTCAGGCGCGGCAGGATGAAGAGCAGCGGAATGGCGGCGCAGAAGGCAAAGATGTTGTACACCGCTGAGATGCGGGCGCGCTGCTGCTCATCGGTAATGGAGGAGCGCAGCACGAGATAAGCGCCGTATATGAGCACCGCAATAGCAGCGCCATTCAAGCGCGGATCGGCCGTCCACCAAGTGCCCCAAGTGAAGCGGGCCCACACGCTGCCGGTAGCTAAGCCCAGCACCGCCATTACCACGCCGGTCTGGGCCGTGTGCGCCGCCCAGATATCGAGGCGGTCTGAAGGCTTGCGCAGATACCGAACGGAGTAGACCACCGACGCCGCGAGGATGATGGTCATGCCGAACCACATCGGCACGTGGAAGTACAGGTTACGGATGGTCTCGTTCAGGATGGGCAAGCGCGGCACCTGCCCCACCAAACCCACCACGGTCGTGTAAATCAGCAGCAGCACTGCCAAGATTTTCCACCAATTTTTAGACATGAGACAGTTAGAAGTGAGAAGGAAGACCGAATGACTTCGCCATACGCCAGAAGTCACATGTCTTCAAATCAAGTTCGCCACAAAAACGGGTAGAGCAGGTACGAAACAGCCACCACGAGCAGGCTCAGGCCCAGCAACATGTAAATGGGCTGCGGCGAAGCATCCAGGCCATCCAGCGCATTTTTGGCGGCCTTGATGAGTTGGAGCAGAATCGGAATGACCACCGGAAAGCCCAGCACCGGCATGAGCGTGTTGCTGTTGGCAGCCTTGGCAGCAATGCCCGATATCAGAGTAAGCGACGTCGCGAAGCCCACCGCGCCCAGCGCTACCACCAGCGTAAACCGGGGCATGTCCTGCACCGGGTTGCCAAGCACCAGGGCGTAGGCCCCGAAGGCCACCAGCCCTAGCCCCAGTAGCAGCAAAGTATTGTAGGCTATCTTAGCCATGATGACGGCTTCCGGCCGGGCCAGCGTGTAGTAGTAGAGCAAGCGGCCTCGGTTTTCCTGCAGGAAACTTTTGGCCACGGCATTGATGGCCGTGAAAAGCAGAATAATCCAAAGCAGCGCGTTCCAGGCCGGCGCTGGCAACTGCCCGCCCCGCACGAAGCTGAGGTAGCACACGTACACTGTGCTGCCCACGTACAGCAACATGCCGTTGAGGGCGGAGCGCTGCCGCCACTCCAGGCGGAAGTCCTTCTGCATCAGGTACCAAATCTCGCGTAACAGCTGCACGGCCGGTCGGTGGGTAAGCGGGACGGCAAAGATACAACCCAATGGCCGGAAAGGGGTTGTTCCCACCCGAATATGTGAACGGAGCAGGGTCATAAAAGCAACGAGCCGGCTTCTTCAGAAGCCGGCTCGCCCAATTGAGTGATGATGCGTACGGTGCTATTCTACGGCTAGTCGCCCGGAGGCCACGCGTCCGCCTTGCTCGGCCCGGTAGAGGTAAAGGCCGCTCGGCAGACCCTGCAAAGTAAGTGTTGCGCGGCCATCGGGTGTGGCCGTAAGCGTATGCTGCCGTACCACTCGGCCGCCGGCATCTACCACCGATACCGTTACCTGGCCAGCAGCCGGCGCCAACAGCGTCGCCGCGTCGCGGGCCGGATTGGGGTATACGTCCATAGCCAGTGGCAATGCCTGCCGCGTAGCCAGCGGCCCTTGGGTGCGGAAAGGCATATAATCCACGAAGCCCAAGGTGGCAATGTCATTTTTGTGCACGATGTGGGCCTCGATGTCAGCCGCTACGGCCGTACCCCACCAGTTATTCTCCGCCCGAATAGAATCCGGCTGGTTGTTGTAGAGGTCATACACAGTGCCGCCGTTGCCATTGCTATAAATGTGGTTGAAGCCGCGGTCGGTAGAATCGGAGCTGGCAAGGTTGCCGAAGCTGATGCGTGGGCCGCCAGCCGTGCCAGAACGCACGATGGTAACGCCCCAGAGGTTGCCGCGCAAGACATTCCGCGATACTACGCCCACCTGGGTCTGGTTGCCGGTAAAGTTCAGGCCGCTGCCACCGGTCTGAGCGTTGGAGTTGGTGTTGTTGTTCTCAACGATGTTCTGCGTGATGTAAGCGTTGAAGTTGTTCCCAGTCACGGTGAGGCCGTAACGGTTGTTGCGGATGATGTTGCGGCGAACCACCACGCGGGTCACGTTCGAGCCGCCCAGCAGGTTGGAAAGTCCGATGCCGCCAGCCATGTTGGTGGCCGCATTACCCACCACTAAGCACCGTTCAATCAGTACCGGTTGGGCCGGATTGCCAGGCCCAAGGTTAATCTGGGGGAAATTGCCGTTTTCGGCATTGTTCAGTATGAACTGACAATCCTGAATGATGGGCGAGGTAGCCGTATTAGCCGCCGACAAAATACCCGAACGGGCGTTGCGCACGAAGCGGCAGCCCTGCACCAGCGCGCGGTTGCCGGATAAGCTCAGCGCGCCGCTTCCGATAGTGCGGTTGCCACTGGGCGTAGCCAGCACCGCCACGTTCCGACGAATTACACAATCAATCAGATGAATATCGGCGCCGGTTACGCGCAGGCCCGCACCGTATTCCACAATGGTTTTGCGCAGCCGCGACCTCCCCGCCGTGGCCGAAAACCACATGTTGTGCCAGGGGGTAGTTGAGTTTTGCGCCGTGAACTTCACCGAATCGGGCGGGTTCACCAGTAGGGTACCATCCACATAAATCAGTGCCAACGCTGCTACCCGAATGGTTTCATTGGTGGTGATGCTCAACGTATCGGTCGGGGCAAGCCGGATGGTATCGTTGATGCGCCATTCGGCGCCGGCTTGGGTGATATAGCCACCGGAGGCGGCGGCAAGTTGCGCGAGGGAATAGCGCTGCCCAGTGCCGGGGGTTTGGTACTGAGCCCAGCTGGAAAGGGTACCAAGCAGGAAGCAAGCCAGGAGTAGGATGCTTTTCATAGCAATAAGTGAGGTGAGGAAGAACAAAGAAACAAAGTCTCACCGAACCATAAGCTTGCGCCTCGCCTAAACGAAAAAGCCCTGCCGGCTGGCAGGGCGTTTTCGTTGCTTACATTATGCTGCTTTAGAAGTCGTACCCAAGGGTGAAGTAAAACTTCGGTCCTATCTCGCGGCTGTTTTCGCGGCCCCAGGCCACATCGGCCTTGCCATAGAAGCCCAATAGTGTGGTGCGGGCCCCCACTCCATAGCCTACCAAGAAGGGATTCTGGAAGTTGACCACCGTGCCGGAGAAGGCGTTATCGTTGCCGGCGTAAGGCCGGGTATTAAAGGAATTATTGACATTGAAGGGGTTAGAGCCTGTGTAGGCCGTTCCGGCATCGGCGAAGCCCGTCAGCTGTAGGTTGCGGAAGAAACCGGAGTAGATCGGCTTGCGGGAGAAGTACTGCACGATGGGTACGCGCAGTTCGGTATTGAACAGCACATACTTGGGGCCCGACCGAGTGTTGTAGTTAAACCCGCGCAGGTTGGTCACGAATTGCTGGTAGAAGAAGTCGGCTGGCGACGCGCCTACCTGCGGCTCCACCTGCCGGATATCGTCGGTGCGGGCGTTCAGCCAGTTATCCATGCCGCCGAGGCGGAATTGCTTGGGCGAGTTGCCGTAGAACTGCCCGTAGCTGGCGCGGCTGGCCCAAATGATCTGCCGGTGCACCTTCTGGTAGTGGCGCATGTCGAAATAGATCTTGCCAAAGTCGCCGTCGGCATTGCCCAGTTCGCGCAGCTTCATCACGCCCAGCTTCATGCGCGTGCCTTCCAGCATATTGACGCCGGTAGCAATAGAGTTATCAAACACCAGTTCGCTGCTGCCGCCCACGAAGTTGTCGCGGCGGTCGGGCTCCGAGATGTTGAACAGATCGGATACCGTGCTGCTGACGTAGCGCAGGTTCCCGCGCACGCTCAGGTTGTGGGTCAGCGGGTACGAAATACCCGGAGTGACTTCATAGCGCCCCAAGCGCAGGTCCGTTACCTCATTGGACACGTAGTAGCTCTGCTTCTGGAAGCCGATGCTCCAGTCATAGCGGTGCCTCAGGTTGGTGTATTCGGCGAAGAGGCTGCTCGTGCGCAGATCGGTAAGAGCAAAGATGCCCGCCCGGATGCGGTGGTCCTCAAACAAGTCCGACATGGTGGCCTGCCCCATTAGGCCGATGCCCAGCAACGGGTCGGCATAAATCGACGACACCACGTTGTCAAGGCTAAAGCGGGTATCGTAGCGCATGGGGCCGGTCACGCTCAAATCAGGCGTTACGATGGCCGGCTGCTGCGCTACCGGCGCGTTGGTGCGGCGGCGCTGCTGACGTGGTACGTCTTCCTCGAACTGGTAGTCGCTCACGTCCACGGCCTGGTTACGGCTGGGCGTAGCGGGCTGCGTGCCTTCGCCGGTGGTGGGCTGGGGCTGTGCCTGCGGTTGCGTCTGCGCCTGAGTTTGAGGACGCGGGCGCGAGGCTGCTGCCGAACGGTCTTCCAGAATTTCCTGGCGAGCAGTCTTGCTCAGCTTCAGCCCCTGCGGTAACTCGTACTTCGGATACGCATACACGAAGTCGCGCGCGCGGTCGGAAGCCACGAAGCTAAGCGCCCCGCTCGTCGGGTTGTAGTCGAAGCTCTTGAGGTTGTTGAGGAAGCTGGTTACCGGCGTGCGCTCTTTTGTCGTCAGGTTGTAGCGAAATACACTACGCACGCCGCTTTCTTCGCTCAGGTATAAGATTTCGTCCTGCGACAGCACCCGCGGCCGGGTTTCATTGGAAATGGTGGCCGCCAGCGGTTCCACCGGCTGCGCGCTGCCATCCAGGCGATACCGGAACAGGTCGTAATTGTTGACTACAGCCTTAAAAGAGCCTTTGGCAGTGCCTGCCGAATCCAGCCAGCGGTTGGAACTGAACACCAAGGACTGCCCGTCGGGCATGAACACCGGGTGCACGTCGTCGAACACGTCGTTCGTTAGGCGCTCAGGCTGGCGGCTGCCAGCTCGCAGGATGTACAAGTCGGCTTGCCCCTGCCGGGTAGCAGTGAAGGCCAAGGCCTTGCCGTCGGGCGAATAGGCCATGCTCAGCACCTGCGTGTAGGGGTTGAACACGCTGGAGCCTTTGTCGCCGAAAGGCAAGGCTTCCTTCAGCCGGGCAAACAGGCCGTACGCCCCACCATCGGCCGAACGCAGGCGCAACGTCATCAGCCCTTTTTTCTCCTCGCCCACGGCCAGCTGGCTGCTGTTGCGCCAAGCCAGCACCGGTAGGCGGCGCTCTATTTCCTGATCCGGCGTTTTGTAGCCGCCACTGTACACCGTGCGCTTGCTGGAGCCGTCAGCATCGGCCACAATCACGCGGTAACGGCCCCGATCAAGCTCCGTGTAAGCCATCATCTTGCCGTTGGGGCTGATGACAGGCTCGTTGTAGCTCACATTGCGGCGGTTCCGGCGCATGATCTGGTGCTGCTCGTCAGGCAGTGTATAGGCCGTTTCAGGCTGAGCGTTCAGCTGCCGGTAGTAGGTGAGCCAGTCGCGCAAGAACTGCCGGTACGGCACATTCAGCGACGAGCTGATGCCCGTTTCCACGTCACGTGTAATGCGCGTCAGGTTCAGGATGTTTTGAATGCTGGTGTAGCCGTAGCGCTCCGCGATGTAGTTCCACACGCTCTGGCCCGCTAACTCCGGGTGTCGGAGGAAGAATTGCGCGGCTTTGTCCTTTTCGACTTTGTGCGTCATGTCGCGCATGTAGTCGTCCATTTCCACGCTCCAGCCTTCGGCAGCATAAGAGGCGGCCCCGGCCACAAACCAATCGGGCAGCTGCAGCAGGTAGCTGCTCTGAATGACTTCCTTCAGCGAGCCGCCATACATCATGTCGTTGAGCAGCACCCGGGTAATCTGGTAGCTCAGGTCGCGCTTGAACAGCGTTTGCTGCCCTTGGAAAGCCAGCTGCACTTTGGTCATGCGCAGCAGCGCCGTTTCGCCGCCTACCTGGTACTTATCCGAATTCAGGCCCACGTTGCTCTGGCGCAGGTCGCCCACGGAGTTGTAGAGCATTATCGTCGTCTTCGAGTACGGATAGTACCCGATGAGTGCCGTGATGCGCTGCAGCTCTTGCTCGGCATAAGCCGCCGCCCGGCGGGCCATGGCTTCGCCGCCGGCGTAGTAGTACACGTTAAAGTTGGCCGTAGAAAGCAGCTGCCAGTCAAAGTTCTTGTACTGGATACGGGTACGGCCGAAACTTTCCTGCGCCGTTTGGCCTACTGCGGCCCCGGCCGGCGCTAGCAGCGCCAGCAAGACTGCCGGCAGGCTCACCCCCCAACGCAGGCGGGGCAACAAATTGGACAGGTGCATCATAGAAGCCGCGAAAAGGCTAAACTAAGAAAACTCAGGCGGGCAGAACGCTGGCCGAAGTGGCAGCAGTATACAACGACTGATAACGTATTATATTGACTTCAGGCCAAAGCTCTTGCTCGTTTTCTAATGCATCGGCCAGCAGGGTAGCTAGCCGCGGCGCCAGAAGCACGCCCTTAGAACCTAAACCATTAAAAACTACCAACGCCGGATGCGCCGGATGCGTGCCCAAGAGTGGTTTCCGGTCGCGCACGGCCGGGCGTACGCCCACCCGCTGCCCGGTTACCCGAAAAGGCACCGTAGTCAGGTCGGCGAGCCGCTGACTAAGCTCGTCGCGGGCTTCCGCCGTCGGTTCTACGACGAACGGAGGCCAACGATACGTAGCTCCCACCCGCACCCGGCCCTCCCCCAACGGCACCACGTAGGCACCACGGTTGAGGACGTAATCGGTGGGCAGGTCGGGCGCTTCCACATCGAGCACTTCGCCTTGGTTAGGAGTTACCGGCAGCCACTGAAACCACGGATTACGCACGACCGCCGCTCCTTCGCAGAAGATGACGCGACGTGCCCGCAACCCGTCGCCGTAGCGGACGCCGGTTGAGTCGGCAACAAGCAGCTCCGGTACAAAAGTTTCGGACCGCAGCCAGCCGTTGCGACGACCGTCGTCGGCCAAGGTAGTCAGCAGCGCAGTAGTATCAACCCAGCCACCGTGGCGCAACTGCAACCCGCCGAAGGGCTGTAACAGTCCGGGAACGGCGGGCAGGCCGGCGGCAGGGTCGGTTACGTAGTCGCCCCAGGGCTGGCCAGCTGAGCGCGCCAGCACATCGTTTTGTTCCCGAACGGCGGAAAACAACTTAAGAATGGGCTTTTCGAAGAAGAACTGCTGGCCAAATTCGGCCTCCACAGCCCGGTAAAATTCATGGGCCGCAGGCAACAGGTCATCGATGCGCCACGCCAGTGCAAAGCGCTTGCCCGCTACGGGGTTGATCAGGCCAGCGGCCACGCGGGAAGCCGAGTCGGGCTGGTACTGATCAAGCACTACTACGCGTAGGCCCCGCCGGCGCAGCACCCAAGCCATAATGGCGCCAGCCAGCCCGTGGCCCACAATCAGGTAATCGGCAGAATCTTGCATTAGCAGCAAAATACGGACTTTCCGTCGCTGATTGTGTAACTTACCCTCCCGTTGTATGCCGACCTATTGGGTGGGCCTTTTCCTATTTGCATGACCGTTTCGGGCTTTACGTTCAACGCTTTTTCCGAAAACACCTACCTGCTGCACGATGCCTCCGGCGCTTGCGCCATCATCGACCCCGGCTGCTACGAACGCGCCGAACAGCAGGTCCTTCGCCAGTTCATCACCGACAACAAACTACGCGTCGAGCTGCTGCTTAATACGCACTGCCATATCGACCACGTCTTCGGCAATCAGTTTGTGCTCGATACCTGGCCCGGCACGCCCTTCCTGATTCACGAGCTGGATTTGCCCACACTGCGCGCCGTGCCAGCCTACGCACCGGCCTACGGCTTTCCGCAGTACCACGCCGCCGAGCCCACCGGCTTTATCACGCCCGGTGAGCCACTTCGTTTCGGCGAGACGGAGCTTGAAGTTCGCTTCGCACCGGGTCATGCGCCCGGCCACGTGGTGTTCTACCACGAGCCCAGCAAGGTCGTCATCGGCGGCGACGTACTGTTCCAGAGCAGCATCGGCCGTACCGACCTTCCCGGCGGCGACTACGACACATTGATCCGCAGCATCCGTGAACAACTCTTCACCCTTCCCGACGACGTGACGGTGTACCCCGGTCACGGCCCGGCTACCACCGTCGGCACTGAGCGCCGCTCCAATCCATTCCTGCGCTAGTTATTCTGAGTTGATGGCCATCAAACAGCACCTACCTAATAGTCTTACCTGCCTAAACCTGCTCTGCGGCTGCGTAGCTCTCACGCTGATTTTGTCAGATAATCAAATAACAATGGCCTATTTGGCGGCCAGAGCACACGGAGAGGAACCGGGCTACATCCCAACCCTTCAGACGCAATACAATCAGCTGGTTTCGGCCGCCTACCTTATCGGCATTGCCGCTATTGCCGACTTCTTCGACGGCCTCGTGGCCCGGGCCCTGCACGTTTCCTCCCCCATCGGCAAAGACCTCGATTCACTGGCCGATATGGTATCGTTTGGGGTGGTACCGGGTGCCATAGTGTTCAAGCTGTTGCAATATGCCCTACCTCCGGCCGGGTTGCCAGTCAGCTTGGCGTATTTGGGCTTCTCCATCAGCATCTTCTCGGCCCTGCGGCTGGCCAAGTTCAACAACGACACCCGCCAGTCCGACTCTTTTATCGGCGTTCCGACCCCAGCTAACACCATGCTGATTGCTTCGCTGCCACTGATTTTGGCGAATGATAAATTCGGTATCAGCGACTTGATCTTGAACCCGTGGGTGCTGCTGGGTTTGGCGTTTCTGATGTCAGGCCTGCTGGTGGCTGAGCTGCCATTGTTTGCCCTGAAATTCAAAAACTTCAGCTGGCAAGACAATTCGCTGCGTTTTGTGTTTCTGATTTTAGCCGTGGTCTTGTTGGCCTTGCTGCAGGCCGCCGCGGTGCCGCTCATCATTCTGCTGTACGTGCTGCTGTCGGTGGTGCGGCGCCCGGCTTCTGCATAGTCGATACACAATATTCATGACCACTTTGCAGTTGTACGGAAGATAACTGAACGGCTCCGCCAGAACAATTGTTGCCGGGCCGCCCCGTGGCTCATCATTTCTCTCTGCTAACTACTACGTTATGCGCTTTTGTACTTCGTTACTCCTACTGGTCTTATCAGGCTTTGCATGGGTTGCGCATGGGCAGACTCCAGCTAAGCAAGTAAAGCTGGAATGGCGCGGTCAGGCCACAGTATTTCCCAAAGGCGGCCAGGGCGTTAAAGTCCCGACGTTCGCAGAAGCAGTCTTTGAGCCCGGACAGCGGATTCCCAGCCTTAGCGTCCGCATCGACGGTTACGCGACCGAAGCACAGCTGCAAGCCGCTCGCTACGAGGCTTTCACCACAGCGGAAGCCCAGGCCTTTGCTGGCGTTGAGCTGCCCACTACGGCCCGCTTCACCCTCAGCCACGGCACCGAAAGCCGTTTGCCGGTTACGTTTGGGTCCTTGCCCGCGGTGCGGCGCAACGCGCAGAATGGTCAGGCAGAAAAGCTGGTTTCCTTTGAGTATACCTATCGGCTCGATTCCAACCCGCCGCAAGCCCGTACCAACCGCGTGTACGCTTCCAACTCGGTACTACGTAGCGGTGATTGGTTTAAAATCGGTGTACCTACTAGTGGCGTTTACAAGCTCGACAAGGCTTTCCTACGCGCGGCTGGCCTGCCCGTCCAGTCCCTCGACCCGCGCCGTTTGCAGCTCTACGGCAACGCCATGGGCATGCTCCCGCAGGCCAACAGCGCTGACCGCCCCGACGACCTCGAAGAAAACGCAATCCACTTCGCCGATAACGGCGGCAACAATGCATCCTTCGACGACGACGAATATTTTCTCTTTTACGCCCGCGGTCCGCACACCTGGAAGCTAAATGGTCAGCGGTTTCAGCATCAGCAAAACATCTATACCGATACGGCTTACTATTTCCTTACCGTAGGCAGCACCGTCGGGCGCCGCGTAGCTCCGGCCGCCGCCGTCACCGGCACTCCTACCACTGAAATTCGCGAATTCACAGACCGCTTTTTCTACGAGCGGGACCTAGTTAACCTGTTGCGTTCTGGCCGCCAGTGGCTCGGGGAAGGATTCAACTCGACCACCAACGCCCAAAAGGAATTCGTTTTTTCCTCCATCACCGATCTGGTACCGGGTAGCCCGCTGCTGGTTACTTCATCGGTTGCTGCTACGGCCATGCCCCCGGGCGGCAGTACGTCGTTTCAACTAACCGTAAACGGCGCCTCTATCGGCTCGCAACAGGTCGTCAATACTAGTTGCGACCCTAGCAGCTCCAACTTTTGTTACCCGGAGGTAGCCAACACCGACGTCCGTACGTTTACCACCACCACCCCGGCTAACGCTACGGATATCCGCATTCGGCTTACTTACGGCGGTTCGGCGTCTGACCTATCCGCCGTTGGCTACCTAGACTACTTGGAACTGCAGGCCCGCCGTTCGCTCCGGCTTGGCAATTCGCCTTTGGAATTCCGCTCCCTGGAAAACCTCGCCGCCAATGCTATTAGCACCTTTGTAGTGCAAAACGCGGCCAATGCGCTTGTTTGGGACGTCAGCAACCCGCGTCGTCCCGAACTCTTGCAGCACACAGCTGGACGCTTTGTAGCCCGCTCCAGCACCTTACGTGAGTACGTAGCCTTTTCTCCTGCAGGGAGCTTTCCGCAACCCCGCTATTTTGGCCGCGTAGCCAACCAAAACCTGCACGCCATCGGTACCACGTCGCCCATCGATTTGGTTATCGTCACACCCGGCGTCTTTCAGGCGCAGGCTGAACGGCTGGCCGCGCACCGCCGTACGCACGACGGCCTTCGCACGGCTGTAGTTACCACCAATGCTATTTACAATGAGTTCGGCTCCGGCGGCCAAGACATTTCGGCCATTCGGGATTTTCTAAAAATGGTGTACGACCGCCGCAGCGGCTCTGCAGGACGCCTGTACGTACTGCTGTTCGGCGATGCGTCCTATGACTATAAAGCCGATGCCAGTAATGACGCAAACAGCCTGCCGGCTTGGTGGCGCGACCGGCAGGTAAAGGATGCCGAAAACCAGAACTTCGTTCCTACTTACGAATCCATCGAGTCTTTCGCTAAAGTAGGTTTCCGGGTCAATGGGGGCTCTTTTTCCTATTGTTCGGATGACTTCTTCGGCTTTTTGGACGACGACGAAGGCGAATGGGCCGAAGATGGGTCGACCCGATTACAGCTCATGGATGCAGCTGTAGGCCGCTTGCCCATTCGCTTTCCTCGAAATCAACCTAACTCTGCTGCGATGGCAGCTACTGTGGTTGACAAGCTCATTGCATATGATCAGTCCTCGGGCCAAGGGAAATGGCGTAATCGCCTCACCTTCGTAGCAGACGACGGTGACCAAAATCTCCACTTTTACGATTCCGAAAATATCGCCAACCCGCTGATGGCCACTCGGCCTTCTTTTCAGGTAGGCAAAGTCTACTTGGATGCTTTCGCCCAGCTAAGCACTTCCGGTGGGCAACGCTCCCCCGACGCCAATGCGGCCTTGGATGCCTCCATCGAACAAGGGTCGCTAATCGTCAGTTACGCTGGCCACGGCGGCCCCCGCGGCTGGGCCGACGAACAATTGTTGACCAATGCGTCGGTGCTGCAGTTACAGAATCGGCAACGGCTGACGTTCATGTTTACCGGCACCTGCGACTTTGCCTGGTACGACGACCCCGCCTTCAATTCAGCTGGCGAACAGGTATTGACCGACACGCCCGGCGGCGCCATCGGCCTGCTAACTACTACCCGTCTGGTTTACGCTCAGAACAACCAAGCATTAGCGGGGCCTTTTTACCGGGCTCTGTTCGAGCGAAATCAAAGCACTGGGCGCTGGCCGCGCCTTGGTGATGCCGTGGTGTATGGTAAAAACAACGATGGCATCGACATCGAGAACCGCAACTTCACGCTGCTTGGCGACCCCTCGATGCGCTTGGCCATGCCGCACTACTCGGCCCGCGCTACCCGCATCAGCGATGCTGCCGACCCCAGCCACGCCCCTATCGACACCATCCGCGCCCTGCAGCGCATACGTCTGGCAGGTGATATTGTCGACCCGGTTACCAACGCTCTGCAGTCGAATTTCAACGGTCAAGTGCAGGTAACCGTTTATGAAAAGGCTTCTACCATCCGTACTCTCGGTAATGAAAGCAGCGCGGATACTGCTCGCTTTAGACTACAGAAAGACGTGATATATGATGGTCAAGCTACTGTACGCAATGGCCAGTTTATGGTACAGTTTGTCGTGCCTAAGGACATAAACTATCAGTTTGGCCTAGGCAAAGTCAGCCTGTACGCTTTCGACCCCAGCCGGAATATTGATGCGCAAGGAGCCAACCCGCGGATTACGGTAGGCGGTGCCAGCCAATCAGCCCTTACGGATACCATTCCGCCAACCATTCGGCTGGCCATGGATACAGAGTCATTCGTATTCGGTGGCCTGACTGGTACCAACACCACTTTGCTTGCCGCTCTGAGCGACTCCAGCGGTATTAATACAGCTGGCACCGGCATTGGCCATGAGCTTACCGCTACGCTCGATAATGACCCAAGCCTAGTTACAGTGCTCAACGAGTACTATACGGCCGATGTCGACAAGTTTACCAGCGGCCGGGTGCGCTACCTCTTCAAAAACTTAAGCATTGGGCCGCACGTGCTGAAAGTGAAGGCCTGGGATACGTTTAACAACTCTGCCGAGCGCGAAATTGAGTTTATTGTGGCCAACAGCGACAAGCTGGCCTTAAAGCATATTCTGAACTACCCCAATCCTTTTGCCGGACATACCTCGTTCATGTTCGATCATAACCGTGCCGGCGACGACTTGGACGTGCAGGTTCAGATATTTACCGTTTCTGGCAAACTCGTACGTACCCTTAGTGCGTATGTGCCTGCCAGCGAGTCGCATGTCAAAAGCATCACGTGGAACGGCCGAGACGATTACAATGATCAGCTCGCGCGCGGCGTTTACGTGTACCGCCTGAGCGTACGCACCCCGCGCGACGGTTCGCAGGTCAGCAAGTTTGAAAAGCTTGTTCTTCTGAATTGATTCCCTCCACCCTCTCACCTTCAGGTCTTACCGAACTTCCTTTCTATATGTCTTCACCGAAATCGACGGCCAAGGGCCTGTTGCTGCCCGCGTTGCTGGGGTTAGCCTACACCGCTCAAGCCCAACAGGAGACCAACACCATCACCACCGCCGTCCCTTTCATCACCATTGCCCCCGATTCCCGCTCCGCCGGCCTCGGGGATGCCGGGGTGGCCATTTCGCCGGATGCCAATGCTCCGTTTCACAACGCTGGCAAGCTGGGCTTTCTACAGAACCCTTACGGCGTGTCGGCTTCATACACTCCGTGGCTGCGCAATGTGACCGACGACATGAGCATTTCGTCGATTTCCGGCTATAAGAAGTTTGGCCAACGTTCCGCTCTTGCCGCGTCGCTGACGTACTTCGATTTGGGCCAAATTGACTTTCGCAGCGCCAACAACACCCCTGATGGTTCCTTCAACCCCAAGGAGTACTCCGTTGCCATATCGTATGGGCAGCAGCTCAGCGAATACTTTGGTTTAGGTATCACGGCCCGCTACATCCGCTCCAACCTTACCGGCAGCCAAATAGCTGATAGTCGTCCCGGCAATGCTGCCGCTGTCGACTTGGGCGCTTACTATAACCGCGACGTGAGCATTGGTGCTTCCGATTACAACCTCGCCTTCGGAGCTGCTGTGTCCAACATCGGCAACAAAATCACCTACACGCGCGCTGACCAAGCAGACTTTCTTCCCACCAACTTAAAAATTGGTACCGCCGTCACGCGTGAGCTCGACGCTTACAACAAAATCACCGTCACTGTCGACGCTAACAAGCTCTTGGTCCCAACTCCTTACTATATCGATGGCGTAGCCCCCAACGATCCACGGGTCGTTGCGGAAAACGAAGCTATTGCGCGTAAGTCCATTGCTAGCGGCATTTTTGGGTCCTTCAATGACGCTCCTGGTGGGTTCAAAGAGGAACTTCGGGAAATCAATCTGTCGGCTGGAGCCGAATATTGGTACAACGACCTGCTAGCCGCTCGCGTAGGCTATTTTTACGAAAACCCTAAAAAGGGCGACCGGCAATACCTCTGCTTAGGTTTGGGCCTGCGCTACCAGGTTTTTGGATTTGATGCAGCATACTTGGTACCAAACTCCCGCGCCAATCCCCTGGCCAATACGATTCGGGTGTCATTGCACTTCAATTTTAACAACCAAGGAGGCTCTAATGCTTCAGAGGCCGGTTCGCTCTAAACCCCTTTTCAATGCTTGATCGTCTCACTGCCCCACCGACCCGGCCACTTGGCCGGGTCGATTTGCCTCTAGCTACCGTTACCATTCTGGACAATGGTGCCCGCCTGCACCTCATTACCCACCAGGCACAGCCCGTCATTCGCTTGCAGGTAGTTCTGCCAGCCGGCCGTTGGTACGATACCGCTCCGGGAGTTTCGCTGCTCACGGCGCGCACCCTTCTTGAAGGTACTACCACTCGAACAGCCCGCCAGATTGCGGATAAAATTGCCTTTTATGGCGCTTCCTTGGAATGCGAACAGGGCTTTGATCGGGCTACTCTCACGCTGTACTGCTTAGCGCGCCACTATGAGAAACTATTGCCGCTGGTACAGGATGTACTGCTCAACGCTTCTTTTCCTGTAGAAGAAGTTAAGCAAGTCAAAACTCGAACCATCCAGAACGTTCGAGTAGAGCGCCAAAAAACCAGTTACCTAGCAGCCGAACGCTTTTCACATAACCTTTACGGACCGCAACACCCGTACGGCACCATCTTCAACGAAGGCACTTTCCAAAATTTAACCGCTGATAATTGCCGCCGTTTTTTTCAGTCTCACTACTCTCCCACTAAGGCTGAAATATTTCTCTGCGGAGACACGACAGATCAACATGTCCAGTTAACATCCCAACTACTAGGTTTGGAAGTAGCAACTGCTACAGATTCGGTGGAAATCGCTACTAAGCCAGTAGCTCCTCTAGGATCGGACTATGTCAACGTAGACGGTAGCCTGCAAGCCTCACTGCGCTTAGGCCGAATCTGGGAACCAGCGACTCATCCGGCTGTTCATAAATTACAAGTACTGGCTAAAGTGCTAGGCGGCTATTTTGGGTCTCGTCTGATGAAAAATATCAGAGAGGAAAAAGGATACACTTACGGCATTTATGCCAGTATAACGCATAGGGAACACGCCAGCTCTTTTGTTATTGGCTCAGATGTCAATGCGGCAAATGCCTCGAAGGCCGTTGATGAGATCCATAATGAGCTAACTAAACTTCAAAATGAGTTAATTCCTGAAGATGAGCTTGAGACCGTTCGCAATTACATCCTAGGTAAATTCGTCAACGAACTTGGCACAGTCTTCGAACAGGCAGATAAGTACCGTTCAATAGTACTACTCAACCTTGCTCCTGACTTCTATAGTCGATTCCTTGATGACGTGAAAACTGTAAACACCAAAGAACTTCAAAGCTTAGCCCAGACTTACCTGTCATCAGCCGATCTCATCGAAGTAGTTGCCGGTCCAGTCAAATAAAAAAGCCCCTGACTATAAAACGTCAGGGGCTTTTTTATATCAACTAACTCAAGCGGAAAGCATCAT
>NZ_JBZYWH010000045.1:0-22565 GCF_058932745.1 Hymenobacter sp. FMD4 | reverse complement strand
TTGGTTACCCAGCGGTATGTCTCACGGCTGCCAGCATTGCTGCACGCCAAATACTGAAAGCAAGAGTAGAGCTAGAAAACATAGCTGTAGGAGCTATTACAGAATTAAACAAAAGCCGGCGTTTAAGTTTAAATAAAGCGGCAGTGCCAATTCTTTAGTCAGTACTAGCGCGAAGTAGCTGCGGCCGTTGGCATCCGGCTATAGCGTTCGAAGAGCGGAAAGCAGTTCATTATGCCGCGGTAGGCAGGCGTTTGCAGGTACAGCGTATCATGAACAACGGCGTAGGCGCGGTTGCTTTGAGCTAGCGTGCCGTTGGGGAGAACTTTCGTGTCGTATTCGATCAGGCTATAGCCGGGCGCTAGCTCTACTGCTTTGTCACGGTAATGCCGGTACTTGCCCGTATGCATTAAGGAATCTTGTTGATAATGCCGCAGCTCTCCGCCAGCACCGAACTCCAGACCTGAATTTGACTGAGGTACTGCGTAGGGGCTTACTACGGGCACCCGGTACCAGCGGCCAAGCAAGGCTGAGTCGGTTGGAATGGCTTCATCGGCCTTGTGGCAGCTCAAGCCGGCTACGCATAGTCCGGCGAGTAGTGCGTCCTGAAGCAGTTTGGTAGCGTTACGCATCGATTAAGCTTAATTAAAAGAGGTCTGTTTACAGAAGCAGCCGGTGGTTAGCAGTGAGGCGGAGTATGGTGCGCTTAACGTTGATATTCGTGCTGAAAGCCGTCGTGCATTTCGTCCCACACAATAAGCCGTTTGTCGCCCACTTCGAAAGAGGCCTCAGCACCATTGCCGTAGCGAATGAGCAGCGTAGCTTGATGCGTGCGCAGAGAAGTGCCCCGATGGATGGTATAAGTATCAGTGCTGGAAAGCCGGCCGTTGACGTAGTAGCGCACCGTGCCATCGGCCCCAAATTCAACTTGCAGCTGGTTGCCGGTATTGGCTGGGGTGCTGACGGTGCCGCTGAGGCCTCCGGAGCTTTGCACCCACGTCCAACTGTCTTGCAAGCCCGTAGCACCGGGGCGCACATCTTCATCAGACGAGCAGCTCGTCAGCAGTACTAGGATGGCAATAAGAAGTGAAAGGGCAGAACGTAGCATATGCAGGGGGCAGTATATAACCGAGATACGGCAATGGCTGCGCCGGTTGCAAGGGCATGTTCAATAAGATTGATTTCTCCTTATCTAAGCCTGATTCGAAGTATAGCTCGGCCTGTTTTCCGAGGCCATATTATTAGCCTCAAAGCTCGGTGCTTGCCAACCGTTCGGGCTGCGGCTTACGGGTTTTACCTACGGCCAGCTGAGCCAGCGCAGTGGTTACGCGGGTTACTTTGGCTTCGTCCGTTGCGGCGGTGCGCACCCAGTTCAGCCAGGCTTGCTGCTCGGGTAAGCTGAGCTGTTGATAGGCGTTGAGCGCCCGAGGCTCTTCGGCCAAGCACTCTAGAAAGTCAGCATCTGAGACTTCCAAAGGAGGCACTTCGGTAAACAGCACTAGGTGGACCGTGTCCCCGGCTTGTTTACCGATCTGCTTGCGGATATCGGCCTTCACCGGCAGGAATAGGCGCCCACTACCCATGGGGAGCAGGTGGGCGGCCACCAGCTCGTAGGCATCTATGCGGCCGGTTACCTTTAGCGTGCCGAAAGCATTGCGCCCGGCTACTGACAAAGCTGGCAGGGGAGCGTAAGTCCAGCCGCCTTTGCCTGGAAACCGTTCCAGGATTACAATGCAATCCACAAGTGCTTCTTTTTCCACGACTAACAACGGGTTGTTGAGATGAAAAAACGGACCCAGCGGAACACGGGAAAAGCTACCGCTTGGGCAAAAGTGCGCCGCTACCAGCAGAACTCTGAAATTTACGCCCAATGACTGACTCGATCCACATCGGCCCCGAGGCCCTGCCTGCCCTGGCCGCGCTGCTCAGCCGCCCCGGCACCACGCGCGTGGCCGTACTGGCCGACACCAACACGGCACGCCTGTGCTACCACCAACTGAAGCCCTACCTGCCCGAAAATCATCTGCTGATTGAAATAACAGCCGGCGAAACCAATAAGACCCTTGCCACCTGCGAGCGGGTGTGGGCTGAGTTGACCGAGCACCGCTTCGACCGCCACAGCGTGCTAGTGTGTCTGGGCGGCGGCGTAGTGACGGATCTGGGTGGCTTTTGTGCTGCACTCTACAAGCGCGGCCTGCGCTGCGTACCGGTGCCGACTACCTTGTTGGCGCAGGTCGACGCGGCTATCGGCGGCAAAACCGGCGTCGACTTCCAAGGCTTCAAAAACCACCTCGGTGTGTTCCAACTGCCCGAAGCCGTGTGCATCGATCCTCAGTTTCTGACTACGCTGGACCCGCGCGAGCTGCGCGCCGGTTATGCCGAGGTGGTCAAGCACTGGCTCATCGCCGATGCCGACGCGTTTGAGCAGCAGCGAAACCAAGGCCTGTTCGTGGATGATTGGACGCCCGTCATTCGCGAATCGGTGCGGGTAAAGCAACGCATCGTGGCCGAAGACCCCACCGAAAAAGGCCCGCGCAAGCTCCTGAACTTCGGGCATACCGTGGGCCATGCGCTGGAAAGCTACCTGCTGATGCAAGCGGGGCGCACTATTCTGCACGGCGAGGCAGTTGCAGCCGGCTTGATCTGCGAAAGTTGGCTGTCGGTACAAAAAGGGCTATTGTCAGAGCGCGAGCTAAACCAGATTGAAACTTTCCTGTTCTCGATCTTTGAAAAAGTGCAGTTCGTGAGCCTCGAAACTGATGCCATCGTTGAGCTGGCTCGCCAGGACAAGAAAAACCAAGGAGCTACCATCAACTGCACTTTGCTGCGCAGCATCGGTGATGGTATCTATGATCAGCCCGTAACGATGGATGAACTGGCGGCTTCTCTCCGCTATTACCACCGGTTGTAGGCCACCCACCTGCCTTGCCCTTACTTATTAAGCTTCGCGGAATTCCAGTCCGTTCTAACTCTCCGTTGTGCCAAACCCTTATTTTCCTGATCAGCTGACGCTCCGCTGGCCTGGCGGCCCCCTGCAAGGCACGGCCGTGCTGCCGGCTTCCAAAAGCGAAAGCAACCGTGTCCTGATTCTGCATGCGTTGGCCGAGGGCGGTACCCTCGCCAATCTTTCCGACGCCAACGATACCCAACTAATGCGCCGCCTATTGGCGCAGCCAGCGGCGCAGCATATCGATGCTGAGGATGCAGGCACCGTCATGCGCTTTCTTACCGCTTACCTAGCCGTGACGGGCCGCCACACTACGCTTACCGGGACGCTACGCATGCAGGAGCGGCCCATTGGCGTACTGGTTGAGGCATTGCGGCAACTGGGGGCTCAGATTAGCTACGTGAACCGGGAGGGTTACCCGCCGCTGCAGCTGCAAGGTTGGCAGCCCGGCGCGGTTGCCCCGCTCCGTGTACGCGGCGACATTAGCAGCCAGTTTATTTCGGCCCTGATGATGATAGGTCCTCTGGTGCCGGGCGGACTGCACCTGCACTTGACTGGCCATATTGGTTCCCGGCCTTACATCCAGATGACGGCGGCTCTCATGCGGCATTTTGGGGCTGAGGTGGAAGTGCTGGAGCGGGAAGTACATGTAGGGGCTCAGCCCTACCGCCCCGCCGATTATGCCGTGGAGGCCGACTGGTCGGCGGCCAGCTATTGGTATGCAATGGTAGCGCTGGGCCCTGCTGGCTCGCACATCTATCTGCCAGGTTTGCGACGTCATTCCTGGCAGGGCGACCAAGCCATCGTGCACCTGATGGAGCCGCTGGGCGTGCGTACCGAGTTTGTAAACGATGGTGTGGTGCTGCGCCAACTGCCTGCCGAGGAGCGTGCTGCCCACGTCTCCATGAACTTTACCGACTGCCCCGATCTGGCCCAAACCATAGCCGTGGCTGCCGCCGCTACTGGCGTGGTAGTGGACATGACTGGCCTGGAAAGTCTGCGCATCAAGGAAACCGACCGCATTGCCGCTTTGCAGCAACAGTTGAGCACATTTGGCGCGGCCCTTACCCCCGAGGGCCGCGACATGTTCCGCCTGACCACGCAGCAACTGCAAGTCAATGGGCAAATCGTAGCCACTTACCACGACCACCGCATGGCCATGGCCTTTGCCCCTCTAGCTCTCCGCGGCCCCCTGACCATTAACGCGCCCGCGGTGGTACGGAAATCCTACCCCTTTTTCTGGGAAGAGCTACGGCAAGTGGGCTTTCAGCTATAAAGCATAGGTAGCGCGGACTACAGGGTCCGTGCTGTTTGCTGGCGTAGTTCATAAAAGTACCTGGCCGAATAGAGCAGTCGGCTGCCGTACCAGCTAAATAACTCCCCATCGACCACCACCACTTGTGCCCCTGGGCATAGCCGCTGAAACTCTGCCACGTGCTTGTCCTGAAAAGGGTAAGGCTCCGATGACAGCAGAATCACCTGTGGCGCAGCGGCTGCCAGCTGCTCCGCTGCCACTTCCGGGTATCGGCTCAGTTGCCCGAATACATTGTAAAAACCCGCGTGCGGTAGCATCTCGTCGATGAAGGTGCCAGCGGCTGCCACCATGTACGGTTTGCGCCAGATGAAATACGCCGCCGATTTCAGCTGGCGAGCTGGCGGCAAGGCCTCAAAGGAGGCTACTATTTCTGCGCTTAAGCGCTCTGCTTTGAGTTTGGTATTGGTTATTAGTCCTACTTGCCGCATCATGCGCAGGGCATCTTCCAGCCCCACGATGTCGCTCATCCAGACCGGATACTGGGCTGCCAGCTGTTCGATGCCCTCTTGAAAATTCTCCTCTTTGTTACCGATGATGAGGTCGGGCTTCAGCTCAGCAATTTTGTCGTAGTGAAAATTCTTGGTACCACCAATTACTGTGGCGTGCTGCCGGGCATCGGCCGGATGAATGCAGAACTTGGTCACGCCCACAATCCGCTCGCCAAGGCCCAGATCAAACAGTAGCTCCGTCTGTGACGGCACCAATGACACAATACGCTGCGGCGGAAACGGTACCACCACGCGCCGGTTCATTTGATCGGTGACGGTGAGCGGAGTCTGGAGCAGGGGAGGAGTAAGCATAGGTGCAAAACAACAAAAAACGCCAGCCTGAACGGCTGGCGTTTGTGCTTGAAGGCGGTAGGCTTATTTGAAATACCGGAAGTCGTGCTTGTCTTCGATACGCATCAACGCTTCGTAGATAAGCCGGATGACATTCTGCACGTCGTCGTGGTGTACCGTTTCTACGGTGGTGTGCATGTACTTCAGCGGCAACGAAATCAAGGCCGAGGCTACACCGGCATTGGAGTAGGCGAAAGCGTCGGTGTCGGTGCCCGTAGCGCGGGTGGCAGCAGCGCGCTGGAACGGAATGTCGTGTTGCTGCGCGGTTTCGATGATCAGGTCGCGCAGGTTGTTCTGCACCGCCGGCCCATAGGTGATTACCGGGCCCTTTCCGCAGTGGATGTCGCCGGAGGTCTTTTTCTCGTACATCGGCGACTGGGTATCATGGGTTACGTCGGTCACGATGGCCACATCGGGCTTGATGCGGTGCGCAATCATTTCGGCCCCGCGCAGTCCGATTTCTTCCTGCACGGCATTCACGATGTACAGACCAAAGGGCAGCTTCTTGCCCTCTTCCTTGAGCTGACGCGCCACTTCGGCAATCATAAAGCCGCCAATGCGGTTGTCTAGCGCCCGGCCCACGAGGTACTTGCCGTTGAGCTCCATTAGGTCGTCTTCGAAAGTGACCACCGAGCCCACGTGTATCCCCATTTCCTCTACCTCATCGCGCGAGGAAGCGCCGCAATCCAGGAATATCGTCTCGACGGTGGGAGCCTTATCTTGTTCGACCTTGCGCACGTGAATGGCCGGCCAGCCAAACACGGCCCGTACCGGCCCCTTGGCTGAGTGAATAACCACGCGCTTTGAGGGCGCGATAAGCGCATCGGAGCCACCGTTGCGACGCAGGTACAGGTAGCCTTCCTTCGTGATGTAGTTTACAAACCAGCTGATTTCGTCGGCGTGCGCCTCGATAACTACTTTGTATTCAGCCTCGGGATTAATGACGCCCACTACCGTTCCGTAGGTATCCACGAAATATTCGTCGATGTACGGGCGGATGTACTCCAGCCACAGTTTCTGACCTTCCTTCTCGAAGCCGGTAGGAGAGGGGTTGTTGAGGTATTTTTGAAGGAAGTCGAAGCTCTCAGGGCGCATGGAATAAGGGTAAGTTGGGAAGTGTGAAGGCGTGGGAAATTGATGAAACGAGCGCCCAATCGGCAGGTTTCATCTGTGGATCAGACTTACGTTTACGGAACCTGTAATGGCTTCAGTAAGCGTAATTAAAGTAAGGTTAATTTATGTACAGACAAGAAAGATGAATAATCCGCACAAAAAAAAAGCGGTGCTATTCTGTCGAACAGCACCGCTTCCCCTTGACAAGTATAGTCGATTAGAGCGGGATATTACCGTGCTTTTTGCGTGGTAATTGGTCTACCTTGTTTTCCAGCATTTTAAACGCCCGGATCAGCTTCTGCCGCGTCTGCGAAGGCACAATCACCTCATCCACGAAGCCACGGTGCGCTGCCCGGTAGGGGGTTGCAAACTTGCGCTGGTAGTCGTCTACCTTCTCCTGCAGTTTTGCTTCCGGATCTTCCGCCGCGGCTATTTCGCGCTTGAAGATGATTTCCGCCGCCCCTTTGGCACCCATCACCGCAATTTCGGCGGTAGGCCAGGCGTAGTTCATATCGGCTCCGATGTGCTTGCTATTCATCACGTCGTAAGCCCCGCCGTAGGCCTTACGAGTAATCACCGTGATGCGCGGCACAGTGGCCTCACAGAAGGCGTAGAGCAGCTTGGCGCCGTTCGTAATGATGCCGCGCCACTCCTGATCGGTGCCGGGTAGGAAGCCGGGCACGTCCTCCAGCACCAGCAGCGGAATGTTAAACGAGTCGCAGAAGCGCACGAAGCGGGCTGCTTTGGTTGAAGCATTTATATCAAGCACACCCGCAAGCACGGCCGGCTGGTTGCCCACGATGCCGATGCTGCGGCCGCCCAGCCGTGCAAAGCCTACCACGATGTTCTCGGCGTAGTTCTGGTGAACTTCCATGAACGAATCCGCATCGATAATGCCGGTGATGACCTCACGGATATCGTAGGGCTGGTTGGGGTTTTCAGGAATGATGCTGTCCAACTCCGGCCGCAGTTCGTCGCCCTGTGCCTCGTAAGGATAAATGGGGGCCGTGTCTTCGCAGTTCTGCGGCATGTAGCTCAGCAGTTGCTTGATCTGCTGGATGCAGGCTACTTCGTTGGCGGCCGTAAAATGCGTCACGCCGCTCTTGGTGCTGTGGGTGCTGGCGCCGCCTAGCTCCTCGCTGGTCACGGTTTCGTGGGTCACCGTCTTCACCACGTTCGGGCCGGTCACGAACATGTAGCTCGTGTTTTCGACCATCAGAATAAAGTCGGTAATGGCCGGTGAATACACCGCGCCACCTGCGCACGGCCCCATGATGGCTGAAATCTGCGGCACCACGCCCGAGGCTAGGGTGTTTTTGTAGAAGATATCCGCATAGCCGCCCAGGCTTACTACGCCTTCCTGGATGCGGGCCCCACCTGAGTCGTTCAAGCCGATAACCGGCGCGCCGTTCTTCATGGCTAGGTCCATGATCTTCACAATCTTCTCAGCGTGCGTCTCGGAAAGCGAACCGCCGAGCACCGTGAAGTCCTGCGAGAAAACGTATACCAAGCGGCCGTTCACGGTGCCGTAGCCCGTCACCACGCCGTCGCCAAGGTAGTATTCTTTATCCAGGCCGAAGTCCTTGGAGCGGTGCATCACAAACTTGCCGATTTCCTCAAAGGAGCCGGGGTCCATAAGTAGGTCAAGCCGCTCGCGGGCCGTCAGCTTGCCCTTTTTATGTTGGGCGTCGATGCGGTCCTGGCCGCCACCCAGCAAGGCCTCGGCGTTCTTTTGTTCCAGTACTTCGAGTTTGCTCAGCGTCGGGTCAGCGTGCGGATCGGACATATGGTGGGAATGAAGCGAAAAGTCAGTTTGGAGTAAGGGCCAAAGGTAAACCTCAGGCACAAAAAAGCCGAACCCGTTTTTGACTTGGATTCGGGAACAAACCTTAAGCTCTAAAGTTGCTTATCAGACAGGCGAGTGACATAAATCTGCAGTTGCTTCCAATAGAAGCCACGCCATTGACGCCAACGCCAATAATTTTCCCTGTTGTCAAATTTACTTCTGCGCGCCAGTAGTGGCTACCTCCATCCATCCCGATAGTATAATTAGATTTCCACCCCTCATCGCGCGGATACAAGTCCTGCAGCCTGTCAATTATGGTGTAAGGCTCCCAACCTGCATTTATGAAGACTACTTCTTCGTTATTTTTAGTTATATAACCAAAATATTGTCGATGGTATTTGCGTAGCCGTCTGTGTACAACTGGTCCATAGCCACCTCCTTGGCCAATTGATTTACTGCCATATTGCTTGTACTGACAGCGGTAGTAGCTGCGCAGTTGTTTTTGCAGGATACGCTCAGTTGCTTCAATCTGCAAGAGAGTAGGAGTGAACCTGCTTGTAATAGGCTGGCGAAACTCTTTAACAATAAAGCCCTCAATCCCTTCAAGGTCATACTCTTTGGAGAAGATAGCCCCCTCAAAGTTGTTGCCTTTGACATAGGTCGATGTGAGAGAGTTTTGCATTGTTAAAACAATTCTTTGGCCTTTGCAAAGAGTTGAACACGCGACCATGGCGACGATGCAGGCAACGCCCCTTCCTACAGATGAACCTGTCATAAATGGTATTTGAAACGGGGTTGAAGGAAAAGTAAACCATTTTAGAGCACCACTCAACATCAACACGCGAAATGTATCCACATGCGGTGTAACTCGCCCCAGCCTTTAAAATGCAGAACGGCCGGCTGCTTGCGCAACCGGCCGTTCTTAATTTACATATCTAAGCTACTTATTCGCCCGCCTTGCCTTCCGGCGACTCCGGCGCTTCAGCCGGGCGTTCGTCGCTGGCGAGGGTAGAGGCTTCTTCGCTCTTGTAGGAATTGAAGATGAGCTCTTCCTTGCCTTCCTCGTGGTCGGCCTTGATGACGTCGCCCTGCGTGAGCTGCGCCTTCAGGATTTCCTCAGCAATCGGATCCTCGATGTACTTCTGGATGGCCCGGTTCAGCGGACGCGCACCGTACTTCGGATCGTAGCCTTTCTCAGCCACGAAGTTCTTCGCGGCTTCGGTCAGCTCGATGCGGTAGCCCAGGGCTTGCACGCGCTGACGCAGTTTGGCCAACGAAATGTCGATGATCTTAAAGATGTCTTCCTTCTGCAGCCCGTTGAAGACGATAACGTCATCGAGGCGGTTCAGGAACTCCGGCGCGAAGGTTTTGCGTAGCGCGCTAGCAATGGTGCCCTTCATCATCTCGTCCATGTTCTCAGTGCGGGCCTTCGTGCCGAAGCCAATGCCTACGCCGAAGTCGGCCAAGTCACGCGCCCCGATGTTCGAGGTCATGATGATGATGGTGTTGCGGAAGTCCACCTTGCGGCCAAGGCCGTCGGTCAGGATACCGTCGTCGAGCACCTGTAGCAGCAGGTTGTACACATCCGGGTGAGCCTTTTCAATCTCGTCGAGTAGGATAACCGAGTACGGCTTGCGGCGGATCTTCTCCGTCAGCTGGCCACCCTCTTCGTAACCCACGTAACCGGGAGGCGCGCCAACCAGGCGCGATACGCTGAATTTCTCCATGTACTCCGACATGTCAATGCGCACGAGCGCGTCGTCCTTGTCGAAGAGGTAGGTAGCCAGCACTTTCGCCAGCTCCGTCTTACCTACACCGGTCGGGCCGAGGAACACAAACGAGCCGATAGGCTTCTTCGGGTCTTTCAAACCGACACGGGTACGCTGGATGGCTTTCACCAGCTGAGCAATGGCCTTGTCCTGGCCGATTACCTTGCCCTTCAGCTCCTCACCCATGTTGAGCAGCTTGGCGCTTTCGTTCTGGGCTACGCGGCTCACCGGGATGCCGGTCATCATGGCGATTACCTCGGCCACGTTTTCCTCCTTCACGGTGTAGCGCTTCTTCTTGGTTTCTTCTTCCCAGTTGCGCTTTGCGGTGTCGAGCTGTTCGATGAGCTTCTTCTCCTTATCCCGGAGCTGAGCAGCCTCTTCGTACTTCTGCGACTTCACCACGCGGTTCTTTTCCACCTTGATGTTCTCGATGCTTTCCTCGAGCTTCAGGATGTCTTCCGGAACCACAATATTGTTGATGTGCACACGCGCACCAGCCTCGTCGAGAATATCGATAGCCTTGTCTGGCAAGAAGCGGTCCGACATGTAGCGGTCCGACAGCTTTACGCACGCTTCAATGGCCTTATCGGTGTACACCACATGGTGGTGGTCCTGATACTTGTCCTTGATGTTGTGCAGAATCTCGATGGTTTCTTCCGGCGTGGTAGGATCTACCATTACCATCTGGAAACGACGGGCCAAGGCGCCGTCTTTCTCGATGTATTGACGGTACTCATCCAGCGTGGTAGCACCAATGCATTGAATCTCGCCGCGGGCCAGAGCCGGCTTGAACATGTTCGAGGCGTCGAGCGAACCACTAGCACCGCCGGCGCCCACGATGGTGTGCAGCTCGTCGATGAACAGGATAACGTCGGGTGACTTCTCCAGCTCGTTCATCACGGCCTTCATGCGCTCCTCAAACTGGCCGCGGTACTTGGTACCAGCCACCAGCGAAGCCAGGTCCAGCGTCACTACGCGCTTGTTGAAGAGCACGCGCGATACTTTCTTCTGGACGATGCGCAGAGCGAGGCCTTCGGCAATTGCCGTCTTACCTACGCCGGGCTCACCAATGAGGATGGGGTTGTTTTTCTTACGGCGCGAAAGAATCTGCGCTACGCGCTCGATTTCTTTTTCGCGGCCCACGATGGGGTCGAGTTTATCGTCTTCAGCGAGCTTGGTCAGGTCGCGGCCGAAGTTGTCGAGCACGGGCGTGCGCGACTTTTCACCCGGCTTTTTAGCCGCGGCCGAGCCTGCGCCTTTGGACGAGCCAAACAATTTGTCGTTGTCGTCGTCGTCGGTGTCGGAAGGGCCCGAGGTGGGGTTGTGGCTGGTGTTACCGTGGTAATCCAGCGAGTCGCGTACGGCTTCGTAGTTCACGTTAAACTTGCTCAGGATTTGGGAGGAAATATTGTCTTCATCGCGCAGAATCGAGAGCAGCAAGTGCTCGGTGCCGATGATTTCGCTCTTGAAGATTTTAGCTTCGAGATACGTAATCTTCAGGACCTTCTCCGTCTGCTTCGTCAGCGGGATGCTACCCGTTATACTGATACCTTGGGTCGCAGTGTTACGTGTGGCTTGTTCGAGAGCGTATTTTAGCTCCTCTACGGATACGCCGAGCTTCTTCAACAGAGCAATGGCCGTGCCTTCGCCCTCCCGAATCATACCCAGCAACAGGTGCTCGGTGCCTATATAGTCGTGGCCAAGTCGGATGGCTTCCTCCCGACTCAGGGAGATAACCTCCTTGACTCTATTTGAGAATTTCGCTTCCATGCAGATAAGGTGAGAAAGAATCCGGACTCGCACAAGGCGCTATATCCGGATACTAATACTTAAACCGGCTATTCAGGCAGAAGGTTCGCCGCCGGTGAGGGGGCTGGCACAAGGTAAGTACCGGCCGCCGGACCCGCGGCAAACAGCAGGTCCAGCACGCTCAAGCCGGGTACAAACTCCGCACCAAAGCATTGCCGGTAAGCCCGCTGCAGACCTGCACCTGACGGCGTGTCAGGTACGTGCTTCGGACTCAGCCAATCCCGCCGATCCAGCACGTCAGCGACCGGGTAGCTGGTGTGCCACTCGGCCGTAAACTCGATCGGAAGGGGGAGGCGCAAGCAGCGCAGCAACAAGCGCAGCAAAGCAAGATTCAAATCAAAGAGCCGGGAAGGTTTACTTACGTAAATGTCGTGCAGATAGTCGGCGTAAAACTCAAAATAAGAGCTGTTGCCGTAGGCTGTCTGCAAGGTGCGCCAGTGGCGGTGTACCCAGTTCTGCCGGTAATCGATTTCAAGCTCGTCGATGTTGACCTTTTCCGAGCGGTTGCCGTCGATGACGGGGACCGTCAGGGCCTGCACCCCTTGGGCCGTCAGGATCAGGCAGCGGTTGCGGTACGTTTGCTTACGGTAGTGTTCGTGCCGTTCAAGTAACAACGAATCGGCGGTCAGAAGTTCGGCAAAGAATGCGGCTGGCGGGCAGTATTGAAGCTCAAAAAGGGCAGCGGGCATGAACAGGGCAAAAGCGGCTGGAGAGAAGCGGTGCGAAAGTACTACCCGAAGTTTAGGGCCAGGGTTGGCACTACGGCCGACTTTTTGCGTTGTAGCCGCATATCTTTCCCGCTCACTGCTTTGTTGCCTATGCGCTTTCGTCTGCTGTTACCCTTGTTACTCGTATGGCTGACGCTACCAACCATGGCGGCCACGCCTTCGCTGCTGCTGGATGTAGCCCGTTTCCGACCCTTAGCCGCTGGCAATAATTACGAGGTGGAGCTGTACGCTACCGTGCCTGGCAATGGTCTCACTTATATCAAACGTGCCCAAGGTAGCTACCAGGCCAGCGCCGTAGTTACGCTACAAGTGCTGAAGCCCGACGGCAAGCCGGCGTATTCGGAAACGGTAACTATGAAGCCACCCGTCATCAGCGACACTTCTATTGCTATTAAGAATCCGCAGAGCTTTCTGAAGCGCATTACGCTCCCCGCCGGACAGTACACGGTGCGGGCTGAGCTGCGCGATTCGTACCGCAAGAGCACCGTGCCCACCACGGTAGAGAAGCCATTGGCGCTAAATTTCCCCGCTGGTGCCCCCGCGTTGAGCGACATTGTGTTTTTGTCGAAGCCCGCTAGTCGCACCACGGAACAGAATAATTTTATCCGCAACAATTACTTGCTTACACGTACGCCGGCCGGCAGCTACGGGCGCGGCGCCGATCAGCTTTACTTCTACCTTGAGCTGTACAACGCCCCGCTGGGTCAGCCGCTAAAGCTGCATTATCACTTGGAGTCAGCTGAAGGCTTCGCCGCCGACGCCGATGCCGAAATAGACCAGCCGAAAGCGGGCCGGCCGACCGTGGTAGCCGGTGAACTGCCCATGGGCGGGCTCAGCCAGCTAGGTATTGATACCGATGGCAACTATATGCTGACGGTGGACGTGCGTACAGCCACGGGCAAAGTCCTGGCTTCCCAAACCGGCAAAATCATTCGTCACCAAGGAGAATACGCGCCCGGCGGTGCATCTTTGCCCCGATGAATCACCCGAAGCCCACGCGGAATTTTGCGTGGTATTACTTCCCGCTCGAAGCGTTTTTGCTGGCCTTGTCGAGCCTGCCCATGCCGGTGCTCTACGTGGTGGCCGATGGCTTTTACCTGCTGATGCGCTACGTGCTGCGCTACCGGCATAAGGTGGTGTTCGGCAATATCCGGAACTCCTTTCCTGATAAATCCGAAGCTTGGGTGCGCGACACGGCCCACGGCTTCTACCGCCACTTCGCCGATACCATTGTCGAGATTGTGAAGCTGGGCACCATCAGCCCGGAAGAATTCAACCGACGCATCTACGTTACGAACCCCGAACTCGGCGACGCTTACTTCGCGAAGGGCCGTACAATCATGTGCCTCGGCTCGCACCACGGCAACTGGGAATGGATTGCGCCGGCCGGGGCGCAGCGCTGGCCCGGTAAGGTAGATGGCGTGTACAAGCCGCTGAGCAATTCATTTTTCGACTATTACATCTACCGCCTGCGCACCCGCTTGGGTACCGGCCTCATTCCCATGCGGGAAACCCTGCGCGACATGGAGGCTAACCGCGGCAAAATTCGCTCGCTGTGCATGTTGGCCGATCAGTGCCCGCCCAAGAGCCGATACGCGTATTGGACGCGGACACTAAATCAGGATACCGCCTTCTTCACCGGTTCCGACCGTTTGGCCGTCCAATACCACTGCCCGGTGCTGTACGTGAGCATTCGCCGGGTACGCCGGGGCTACTACACGCTTACGCTGGAGGAGATATACGACGGTAATGCGCCGCTGAACCTAGCCGACCACCCCATAACTGAGGTATACGCCCATCGCATCGAGCGTGATATTCTGGCTGACCCAACTCGTTACCTCTGGTCGCACAAGCGTTGGAAGCTTAAAAAGGAATAAGGGGACAAGTAAGAGGTGACACGTGACAGGTTGAAGTAGATCCTTCTAACCTGGCATGTGTCACCTCTTACTTGTCCCCCAATTACAAATACTGCTCAATGTCGCCGGCGCCGGCACGGATTACGTCGTAGTCTTCGGTGGTGCAGTCCACCACGGTGCTGGCTATGTTGTTGCCGAACCCGCCGTCGATAACCATATCCACTAGCGGCCGGTATTTCTCGAAAATCAGCTCGGGGTCGGTGGAATACTCAATAATGGCGTCGTCGTCGTGAATGGACGTGCTGACGATGGGGTTGCCCAGTTCGCGAACCAGGGCCAGAGAAATAGCATTGTCGGGAATGCGAATGCCCACGGTCTTGCGCTTGGTGCCGCCGTACTTGGGCGCCTTGGCGCTGGCCTCGAAGATGAATGTGAACGGGCCCGGCAGCGCTTTCTTCAGCAGTTTGTAAGTGGGCGTGGTGATACCGTGGGCGTAGTCGCTGATGTGCGACAGGTCGGAGCAGATAAACGACAGGTTCGCTTTATCGGGCTTTAGGCCCCGGATGCGGCAGAGTTTTTCAACGGCCCGCTGATTGGTGATGTCGCAGCCTAGCCCGTAAATCGTATCGGTGGGGTAGATAATGACACCGCCTTGGCGCAGAACCTGCACAGCTTGTTGAATCTTATTAAGGGGCGGATTATCGGGGTGAATGCGCAGCAGCGTAGCAGCCATAGCGGGTCGGTTAGCTAAAGTGAGAGACAGGCGGCTTAGTTACACAATAGCTGTATGACGCGCAAGCGGGCCGCGGAGTTGTATGTTTTGTTGGAGGCGAAGGATGGGGGCGACTACCTAATAGTAAGTTTGCGGCTCCGGAAAAAGTACAGGAAGCCGTTGGGCCAACCCAAAGGGCTGTACTTTTGGGATGACCAATGCCCCATCGGGCCGGCTAACATCGATCCAGCTACGGCTTGGCTTCTTTTTCTGTTACTGCTACTGCTCCAATGCCAACTCCCGCTGAGTACCGGGCCCGCGCCCTCAAACGCCGTAACCGCATTGCTTACACGCTGGGCGTGTTTGCCATCGTGTTCGTGACTTTCTCGTACTACGCCTACCAGATTTTCTTTACCGCCAACATCGACACCAAAGACCGCCCGACCTACGTGGTGGTGAAGCCGGGGCAGAGTTACCGCTCCGTCATGAAGTCGATTGAGGCCACTGGCGCCGTCATCGATAAGCTGTCGTTCAACTTTGTGGCCAAGCTGATGAAGTACGATCAGCTGGTGAAGCCCGGTCGTTACGAGCTTAAGAATGGATACACCAACCGGCAGATGATCAACGATCTGCGCCGTGGCATCCAGGCGCCGTTGAAGCTTACTTTCCAGAACATTCGTCTGCGACAGGATCTGTCCCAAAAGCTCAGCCAATCCTTCGCGGCCCGTCCGCAGGAGTTCGACTCGTTGTTGACCAGCAACGAATACGCCAAGTCTCTGGGCTTCCGCGATACTACGGCGCTGCTTACCATGTTTATCCCCAATACTTACGAACTGTACTATACTACACCCCCGCAGCAGGTGATGAAGCGCCTGAAGCAGGAGTACGAACGGTTCTGGACGCCTGAGCGCGACCGTAAGGCCCAAGGGCTGAACATGACGCGCAAGGAAGTGAGTGTGCTGGCCAGCATAGTGGAAGCTGAGCAGCAGCAGCACGCCGACGAGCGGCCCCGCGTGGCCGGCGTGTATCTAAACCGCCTTAAGCGCGGCATGAAGCTGCAGGCCGACCCCACGGTGGTATACGCTAATGGTGACTTCGGCATTCGCCGGGTGCTGAACGTGCACCTGCAGAAGGATTCCCCCTACAACACGTATAAATACGCCGGCTTGCCGCCTGGTCCCATCAACCTGCCCAGCATCACCAGCATCGATGCCGTGCTGAACCCGGAGCAGCACAACTACCTATACTTCTGCGCCCGCGAAGATTTCAGCGGTTACCACGCCTTCGCTGCTACCGAGCGGGAGCATCTTGTCAACGCCCGTCGCTACCAAGCAGCCCTGACGCGCTCGGGAATCATGCGTTAGTGTACTTCGCCATCGGGTTGGAATGGGCTAGTACGCCAATGTCTTATTGAAGCTCTAAGAGAGGCGTCACGTTGTTTTCCGTTTCCGAGTAAGCCCGTTAGCCGATCAGTCCCTCATTTACATTCGCACCGTAACCGAATATGTTCTCTTCCGACGTACACATCCGCGTCCGCTACGCCGAAACCGATCAAATGGGCTACGTGTACCACGGCAACTTTGCCGCGTACTTTGAAGTTGCCCGCACCGAAGCCTTCCGCCAGCTCGGCATCAGCTACAAAGAGCTCGAAGCCGAAGGCGTGGGTATGCCGGTGGGGGAGCTGCGCGTCAAATACCGTCGCCCAGCCCGCTACGACGATTTGCTGCGCGTGCGCATGATGCTGCGCCAGCCGCCCGAAGGCTCGCGCGTGTTGTTTGAGTATGAGATTTACAATGAAGCAGAAGAGCTACTCACCGAAGGCTCCACGCTCATGGTGTTCGTGAACGGGGCCACCGGCCGGCCTATCGCTATTCCGCAGCACATCGTTGAGAGCATCACGCCGTACTTTAACGGGTAGTAGTGCTTAATTTTTTGGTTATTAGCTTGTTCTGAGTTGAAAAGAATCCTCCGGTTGTTATAGCCAGGAGTTCAAGTCCAAACCGAATAGCCAAACACCAGTTCCGTGGATCTGCCCAATCGTTACCGCAAGGCGCTTGTTGTTCGGCGCCGCCGTACCTACCGGCGGTTCATCGAATGGCTGCGTGGGGTGCACCTGCGCAATGGCGTGTCGATGTACGATGTGATGGACCGCGTGCTGAACGAGTTGCGTTTCGACTCGCTCACCAAACGCAGCTCCTACATGGCCTTCAACTTCACGGTGGCCGTGTTTCCCACCATCATCTTTCTCTTCACGCTCATTCCGTACATCCCGGTGCCGGGGCTGCAAATTGACATCCTGCAGTTCCTGGGCGACATTATGCCCCGCGAGATGTACGTGGCCACCCGCGACACCATTGAGGACATCGTGAACATTCCGCACGGGGGCTTGCTCTCGTTCGGTTTTGCCACGGCCCTGGTGCTGAGCTCCAATGGCATCATGGCCTTGCTCGATGCTTTCGACAAAAAGCACAGCATCTTCAAGCGCCGGTCCTACTTGCGCAAGCGCTTTATTGCTACGGTGCTCACAGTGGTGTTGTCCTTGGCGCTGCTGGTGGCGGTGGCTGGCATCTTCTTCGGCACCTATATCATCGATGCGCTGGTGTATTACGAAATTGTACCCGAGCGTCTGACAGAATTTCTGATCAAGCTCTTGCGCTACGGCTCGGTGGTGGGCCTGTTCTTGTTCACGACCTGCATGATCTACTATTTCGTGCCAGCCGTGCAAGATCGTTGGCCCTTTTTGTCGGTAGGAGCCATCGTTGCCACCGCGTTGATTCTGCTCGTGTCGTTTCTGTTCGTGCTTTACGTCAAGATTTTCGACAGCTACAACAACTTTTACGGTTCCATCGGCACGCTTGTAGGTTTCATGGTTTGGCTTGACTTCGTGTGCATGACACTTATTCTGGGTTTCGAAGTCAACGTGAGCGTGGATGCTGTGAGCGGACGAGCCAAAGCGCGCAGTGCTTCTGCCGTGGCGAGGCCTTCCGTGGCTTAGAATATCAGGTTGAAAGACAGGGTAGTGTGGGTGCCCAAGCCGATGGCTGGAAATTTTTTGGCATTCATTATTGCATCAGCCGCTGCCGCCTGCTAGTTTTGCCGTCCCAAACCACTCAGATTTGGGCTACAGAGAGGTGGCAGAGTGGTCGAATGCGACGGATTCGAAATCCGTTATACCTGCAAGGGTATCGGGGGTTCGAATCCCCCCCTCTCTGCAAGGGCTTTTCTTGACGTTGGAAAAGCCTTCTTGTGTTAAACGTCGAATTGCTGACCCAGAGGAGTGGCAGAGTGGTCGATTGCGGCGGTCTTGAAAACCGTTGAGGGTTAAACCTCCGGGGGTTCGAATCCCTCCTCCTCTGCAGAAAACCCCGTTCCTATTGCAGGAGCGGGGTTTTTCTTTTGTGCTCAAATTCCAACGCCGGTGGGTATTGCCGCAGCTAGTACGGGCTTGGCGGCACCAGCAGCGGGCAGAATAACCTGGGTTTGTAAATAGTCCTTGTCTTTTCGGGGCGATGGACGTACTTTCTTTCCCCCGCTCACTCCACCGTGAGTCACCGCTGTTGGTGTCGGTCGCGGCATTCTAGGCCAGTTGATGCTGCTGAGTGCTTTGCGACGCTGTGAACGGACGGGCCGCTCGCCAGAGCTGGCCTGCCTGTGTGTGAATGTGAATAAACGTGAGCTTGCGCAAGGAGGCGACTGTCGCTGCGTGCTAGAACTGTAGTCCCATGCATACCACCGAAACCTGCCAGACAGAGGAGTTGGCCGAGCGCCTGTTCACCTCGCTGTTGTTGGCTGCCGCAGCGCCTGCCCTGACGCAGCAGCAATTCTTGGCGTCACTTCTGCGTGTGCCCAAGCAGGTAAGCCAAGAAGTGACCGATGCCGGCTCACCCGTGCTGCGCTTGGCGCACCCACAATTCCAGGCAGTAGTTATGTTTGACAAGCAAGGGCAACGCTTGGAGCATATTCTGCTGGAGCCCGTTGAAGAGCTGTTCTTGCATTTGCAGGCTTTGGGACAACGGGAAGAAGTGCCCGTCTCGCTCACGGACCAAGGTTGGCGAGCCGAATGGCATGCCTGCCCCTTTGAGACCAAGCCTGAACTGCTGCTTCGCTCACCGGCTGAACTCAGCGAGAATATTTCGATGGCATTTTTGACCATGCTGGGTGCCACTGACCGAGCTATTATTCACTTTAGCCGGCAGCTGGTAACGCTGCCAAAAGGGAGCAGCAAGCATGAGCATTCGAGTTGAATACGAGTCGTTAACCGGTCCCCGAGCGGCTGCATCAGCAACCAGAGTTAGCTTTTTGGCGGCTGAGCAGGCTGCTCATGAATAGGAACTGGAGCAGGTGCTTAGGCCTTTGAATTTCATCAAAGACACCCAAACGTATAATTTTACGCACTACCACGCGCTCCTTGAGCTGCTAAGTCAGCTCATAACGAATTCCTCATCTCGCGTAGTTGCCTACCACTTCGCTCATGTCCGATCTGCTTTTCGATGTCAACTTGCAGCAGTTGCCGGATGAATATTTGATGGGGCAATGGCGCGTGACTGACCGGGTGCTTAACCGCGCCGACCCCGAGAGTCCGTTGGCCCATGCGCTGCGGGTACACCTGCGTGCCAACCAACTGGTGGTGGAGGACGGCAACCGCAGCGAGAAAGGCTCGTGGCGGATACAGCGCGACGAAGTGCTCAAACGCCCCTACTTGGAGATTCAGGTAGCTGAGGAAATTACCCGTGCCCTCATCACCCGGCTGCGCCGTTCTTCCGACGGGTTAATCAGCCAATTGAGCTTGTATTTTTTATCGGGAATGGAAGTGCTGCTCACCCAGCCGTGAGCCTCGTTTCTTCACCTCTCCTTTTTGCGAAATGCCAGAATCCGACAACACCATTAATTACGAACGCCTGCGAGACGCTATTGAGGCGGCTGGCGTCGGGACGTGGGATTTAGATTTGCTTACAGGCGAGCTGCAATGGTCGGCGCGCTGCAAAGAACTGTTTGGGCTGCCACCAACAGCCACCGTTGACTACAACAGCTTTCTGGCAGGCGTACACCCCGATGATCGGAACCAAACCGATGTTGCGGTGAAGCAAGCCCTTGACCCGGTTGGCAACGGGCAGTACGACATCGAGTTCCGAACCATTGGCCTCGAAGATGGGGTCCTGCGTTGGGTGCGGGCTACGGGCAGTGCTTATTTTGACGAAGGCCGGACCAAAGCACTACGCTTCTTGGGCACTGTTACGGATATTTCGCAGGCAAAGCGGCGCGAGCAGGAATACAAGTTTGTAGTTGAGCTTATTCCACAGATGGTATGGCTTACCGATCCTGAGGGGTTTCATACTTATTTCAACCAGCGCTGGATAGAATACACCGGTTACGACGTGGAGCAAAGCCGCGGTACCGAAATGTGGAACAACCTGCTGCACCCCGACGACCAGGAGCGGGCCCGCCGACGTTGGAGCCATTCGCTGCAGACGGGCGCGGACTACGAAATCGAGTACCGATTCAAAGCCAGGGATGGCGGATATCAGTGGTTTTTGGGGCTGGCAAAACCCATTCGGGACGAGCAGGGCAACATCACCCAGTGGTTCGGCACCTGCACCGACATTTCTGAGCAGAAGCAATTGCAGGACCGCTTGGAGCGGGCTTTCCTCGATCTGGAAGCCAAGATTACTTTCCGGACTTTGGATTTAGAACACCAGGTGCTGGAACTGCGCCGGCAGCTGGATCAAACTTAAAATCAGGCCTTAGGCTTACACACGACAACGGCTCCCGCAAGGAGCCGTTGTCGTGTGGCGGCACGGGTTGGGGGAGCGTGGCCGGCCTCCAAGGTTGAACACCGGCACGATTCGAATGCGCCGATTTATCAACAGACGACTGCCGCGGGTGGTATGCCAAGCACGACGAGGGGCATTGGAACAATAGGTCCACCGATGGCTAAGTGAAATGGAATGCAGCCCTTTACATTCTGCTCCGTCAATCGGCAAAGTAAGGCCGTCAGTGGCGGCGTATTTGCTCGAACACTGCTTATGAACATTCGACACTGGCTTTTACTTGTAGCTGTACTCCTTGGAGCAGAACATGCGCGGGCCCAACAAGTGCGCGTAGTGAAGTTTCCGGAGCTGCAGCGGTTGCTAAGCCGACCCAGCGACACCACTTACGTGGTGAATTTTTGGGCGACGTGGTGCGGGCCATGCGTGCAGGAATTGCCTCACTTTGAGCAGGTGCGCACTAAATACTTACGCCAAAAGGTGCAGGTGGTGCTGGTAAGCTTGGATTTTGCATCCAAGCTGGAAGACAAGGTGAAGCCCTTTGTGCAACGACGGGCATTGAAAGCGCCGGTTTGGCTGCTCAATGAACCGGATCAAAATTCCTTTATTGATAAAGTCGAACCGAAGTGGTCGGGGGCTTTGCCTTTCACTTTGGTGTTCAACAACCGCCGCCAGCAACGCCGCAGCTTTGAAAAGCCACTCACATTGGCTGAATTAGAAGCCGCCGTGCGGCCCATGGTATTGCCTTAGTCAGTTCTACCTTTTGACCCCCAACCAATAATCCCTCGACCCATGAAAAACGCTTGGTTTTCTCTTATGGTGCTGGCCGTGCTAGTCGCGCTCAGTAGCTTCATTCGCCCGCTAGCCGATGGCGGCTACCAAGTGGGCGACAAGGCCATGGATTTCAAGTTGAAAAACGTGGATGGTAAGATGGTTTCGCTCGCCGGCAATGCAGCTGCCAAAGGCTACATCGTGGTATTTACCTGCAATACTTGCCCGTATGCTAAGGCTTATGAAGACCGCATCATCGCCTTGCATCAGAAATACGCTTCGAAAGGATACCCGGTGGTGGCCATTAACCCC
Source organism: Hymenobacter sp. FMD4 (assembly GCF_058932745.1). Lineage (NCBI taxonomy): Bacteria > Pseudomonadati > Bacteroidota > Cytophagia > Cytophagales > Hymenobacteraceae > Hymenobacter > Hymenobacter sp. FMD4. The sequence goes on along the minus strand of NZ_JBZYWH010000045.1, from coordinate 846 downwards.
AATGACCCGCAAGTGGCCCCGGGCGACTCGTACGCGGAAATGCAGAAGCGGGCGCAGAGCAAGAAGTTTGGCTTCGCTTATGTGTTTGATGAAACGCAAGAAGTAGCGCGTACTTATGGCGCTACCCGCACGCCGCATGTATACCTGCTGCAGCGCGAAGGCAAAGATTTCAAGGTGGCGTATATCGGTGCTATCGATAACAACACCGAGGACGCGTCGGCCGTAACGGAGCGCTACGTGGAAAATGCTTTGGCGCAACTAATGGCGGGCAAGCCCGTGCAAACCGCAAGTACCAAGGCTATTGGCTGCACCATCAAATGGAAGAAGAAAGCCTAGTGGAGCTACGACGCACAGCGTAAAAATCAGAAAAGCATCGGCCCAAAGCCATACCATTGGCTTTGGGCCGATGCTTTTCGCTTCGGAAGCCGGGGTCGTGTACGGTCAAGGCTTACCTTTGCCCCACGAACCCATAGCCTTTGGCTGGCTTATTTGCTTGATATGAACAAGTTTTTTGCACTGCTGCTGGCCGCTGGCCTGCTTACTGCTTGCGACGGCAAGCCCGCTACCGACACCCCCACGGCAGCGCCCACCGAAGCCACGGCCGATTCGGCTACCATTCAGCAGCCCGCTGATGTAATCTCGCGTCCCTCAACGGAAGGCAGCAGCAACGAAACCAACACCGGCGGCCAGACGACCAGCTACGTGTGCCCCATGAACTGCGAAGGCAGTGCCAGCACCCAGCCCGGCAAATGCCCGAAGTGCGGGATGGACCTGGAAAAGCAGGGCTAATCAAATACAATGGGGCGGCCATGAATGCGCTGAGGCCTGGTGCTGCTGCTAAGGGCT
>NZ_JBZYWH010000044.1:0-22755 GCF_058932745.1 Hymenobacter sp. FMD4 | reverse complement strand
CCTGTTATCATGTCGCCGCTACACGGCTGAGAAAAGGGAGCTAAGCGGCGCCAAGCTTTCTATACTTGACTTACGCGCTCCGCTGGCTGCATGCGCTAGAAGGGATAGCCGATAGCCAGATTTAGGCGCGGGGTGCTGCCGCCGCTGCCGCCGGCGGGCACGCGCAACGGGTAGGCCAAGTCGAGACGGATGACGATGAACTGAATATCAATGCGAATACCGGCGCCGCCGCCAACGGCCATTTCCTTTAGGAAAGAATTAAAGGCAAACTGACCGCCAGGCCGGGTGGGGTCATTATTGACCAGCCAGACGTTACCGGCATCCATAAACACGGCTCCTTTGACGTAAGGGAAAAGATCCTGCCGATATTCTACGTTGGCTTCCAAGCGAATATCGCCCACCTGGTCGTAAAAGCTTGTGTTGCGCTGGTTAGGGGCTGGTTCATAGCGACCAGGCCCGATCTGACGCGGCGCGAAGGCCCGAATGCTGTTGGGGCCGCCCACACCGTACTGTTTTAGGTATGGCATCACGTTGGAGTTGCCGTAAGGCATGCCCAAGCCCACTAGAGCCCGCGCGGCTATTTTATTGCCGCTGGTGGGATTGGCCGTGATACGGTAGTAGTTGCGCAGTTCTAGGTCAAACTTGCCGTATTGCGAGTACTCCTGCCCAAACAAGGTATGATTGCCGCGGCTATTGGTTTCGGCGCCGGTGAGGCGGTTGACGAGCGTAGCCAGGTTACCGGCTGGCTCCACCATACCACTGAAGTACAGCTGATTACGGCGTTGCTCGTACACCTGCGTGTTGTAGGTGTAGCGATACGAACTGGCTGGGATAAACTGCTGCTGAAAGCTATTGCGCAGGAAGGGCCGATCAATGAGCAGCTGGTCAAACTCCGGTTTGGTGCGGGCCAGGCGCACAAACTGCAAGTCGATAGGGCGCAGCTCCTGCTCGTTGGTAATTTTGGTTTTCCAGCTATAGCCGTAGTTCAGGTTGAAGAAGTCGACCTGAAAAAAATCCCGCCGCTCGACGTACCGATACCCAGCCCCAAAAGTGGTGCGTGGCTGGAAGTCGGAGTTGACCAACCGAATATTAAAGGGTGGCGTGATAAGGCGCGGCACCACTACCTGACCGTTGACACCCAATTCGACGGAATTCAGGCCCAGTACAGGTTGATTGGAATCGGAAGTCCGGCCTGCGCCCTGCCGCCGCTCAAACGTGCCCACAAAGTTCAGAATCAGCTGCTCGGCGCCGCGAAAGGCGGAGCGGTTGCGAAACTGCGCCGTGAAGCCTGGCCCCGTGAAGCCGTTGGTTTTGGTTACCATTTGTACCTCGGCCCGCAGCGACTTTTTCTTTAGCTGCGTCATGCGCACCGCCGCATTCAGGAAGCCGAAGCCGGCCGAATCGGCCTTCTGCTGGGCGGGTCGGAACCGAATGTCCACGAACTTAAACGTGCCCAGGCTCATCAGGCGGCTCAGCGTCTGGTCTTGGCGGCGGCGGCGGTAGAGCGAATCGGGGTACAGGAAGACAGCGTTGGTAATGGCACGCGCCCGGAAGGTTTTCTCGTCCGGCACGTAGCGGTAGCCGCGGTACATGATGGGCCGCATTGTTTCGGTGGTGTCCGTCAGGCCGTACTGCGTATTCAGCGTGATGCGGTTCAGGATGTAGGGCTGCGCGGCATTGGGCGGAATGCTGCCCTTCACCCGCATGTAGACATCGACCCGGTTGTGCTCGGTGCTGTCGACCTCGTAATAGAGGTAATCGGGCGAGAAATAGTAATAGCCGTTTTGCTTCAGGGCATCGTCGACGCGTACCCGCTCCTGAATGAGCGTGTTGAGGTTGTACGGGTCGCCCACTTTTAGCAGCGTGCCAGCCTGTAGCCGCCGGATGTCGTTATCGAGCAAGGTGTCGCGCTCCGGGAAGTGAATTTCCTTGATGGTGTAAGGCCGTTGTACCGTGGCTATGTAGTCAACGGTTGCGGTGCGGCCCTTGGCCTTGATGGGGCTCTGTACCTGGGGCCGCTCAAAGTAGCCGTTGTTGTACAGGCGGTTGATCATCAACCCTTTTACTTGCTGAGTATCCACTTGGCTCAGCAGCACGGGCGCCTCGCCGTACTTATCGGCCAGCCACTTCCCGATGCCCTTGCTTTTGCCCTCCCCCATGTGCCAGAAATAGAGCTTGGGCCGCAGGCCCAAGATGGAGGCATTGGGCTTGGGCCGAATGACGGCTTCCAGCTCCGTGGTGATTTCTGACTGGCGTGGAATCGGGTGCGGCGACTGCAGCTTCACCGAAGACCCGGTGTAGAGCTTATCGTTTTCGGGGATAAACTTCGTGCCGCTGCAGCCAGCGACCAATAGCGCCAGCAGTAGCGCGACGCCTTGCCTGGCAGCGCGCCAGCGGGATTGGGGGGTGACAATAGTAGGCATGGTAGACGGCATGGAGCCGCCTTCAAAGGGGTACTCCTTGCTGTTTCGGGGCCGCATGTCAGCTTTGGGTAATAAGTCGTAGCTCATCTGCGGTATCAGTTCAGAGCGTTATTCTGGAGCGTATCCTGGACGGCGGCTTTTTCTTCTTTGCGGGCGCGGCGGTCTTCCTTCACCTGCTGCTTCACCTCGGGCGCGACCTTGGCAAACAGCTCCTGCAGGCTGTTGTAGTCGCGCTGGAAGATGAGCGAGGTGCCGGTGCGGATAAATTGCCCGTCGATGTCTTCGTAGGCGTTGTTGCGGAAGGCGCGCAGGCGCAGGCGGCCGTCGGGCAGCACGTTGTACTCGATGCTCACGTCGCCGGCAAACTGGCTGGCCGCGCCCACGCCCTGAGCGCCTTGGTTGCCGGTACCGCCGGCCAACGGCACGTCGGCGCCGAGCCGCACGGTGAGGCGGTCGTTGAGCAGCTGACGGCGCACGGCCACGTTCAGGTCGGTGCGGCTGCTTTGGGCGCCGGAGCCGGTGGTGGTAGCGTAAGAATCGACGCCGAGCTCTAGACCGACACCAGCAAGGTATTCGCCGGTCAGGTTGTTGAGCTGGTCAGTCAGCACTTGGCTGGCCGAGCCCCGGAGCTGGTTTTCTACCAGCCCGCCCGGCGCCGCCGTCGACTGCAGCGGGTTTTCGGCGATAAAGCGGTTCAGGGCCAGCAGCGCAAACACTTGCTTGTTCAGCTCGTTTTGCTCGCTGGGCTGGCGCAGCTGCTGCAGCTTGGCGCGCACCGGCCCGGCTACCGGGCTGTTTTCATTTTCAGGCACCCGGATATCAAAGCTGATGGCCGGCTTGAGCAACTGCTCCGTCACGTTCAGGTACACGTCGAACGGCAGCCGGTTACGCGACAGGTTGCTCAACTCAGACGAAGCGTCGCCGAGCTGGTTGGCAATCAGGTCGGTGGCCACGGCCCGCACGCGGTAGATGGCCGATACGTTCACCTGGGCATTGAACGGGTCGCCGCTCCACACCAGGTAGCTGCCCGGCGCGATGGTGAATTTGCGTTCGGCCAGATCATAAAGCGAGAGTTGGTACTGGCCCTCGGTCACGTCGAGTCGGCCCGTGAGGGTTTGGGCGCCACGCTCGTCCAGCACGGCATTCAGCGTACCGGCGGCGCGCACGCGCAGGTTGTCGCCAGCCGCCTCGTCGATGACGACGGTAAAGGGTGTTTCATCGGTGATGGTGATGGTGGCGCGCACATCGTAGCCGGCGGCCACAGCAGCACTATCCACGTTCACGGTCTGGGCCAGGCCAGCGTTGAGCGGCGGCGTCTTTTTATCGACAAACACCACAATGCCTTCCCGCTCCACGGCTACCGGGTCGTCGGAGGGCACCACCACCGTCAGGTCCGAACCTTCCACCACGGTGGCATTGGTGTTCACCACCGGGCGGTTGAGGTTACCGGTCACGCGCGTGTCGGAATCAACGAGCAGACGACCGTAGTACAACGGGTTTTCGCGGCGGGTGCTTTGCACAGCCAAGAAGTTTTTGGTCACAGCGCGCAAATCCAGGCGGTAGAGGCCCACCTGCGCCAAGTCACGCGCCGGCACGATGTAACCGTTGACGACCGCCCGGTTGTTGAGCGAATCGATGACAGCGAAGTTGTTGAATCGCAGGCCGCGGTCGTCGAGCACCAAGGGCTCGGCAGAAAGGCGGAAGGGCGAGCCGAGTTGCGCCAGCGTGAAGCCGCCATCCTGGAAGCGTACCGCCCCGCGCAACAAGGGCGCGGCCGTAGTGCCCCGCACCGTCAGCTGCCCCGTTAGGGCCCCGGTGGATTCAACAATCTGCCCGGCCGTGAAGGGCTCCACAGTTTTGAGGTTCAGGCGGGCCAGATCGGCCACCACGTCGATGGTGCCGCTGGCCAGGTAGTAGCCCGTTACGCGCACATCGTTGCCCTCGGCGCCGGTCAGCTGGGCGGTGAGGTCGTAGCGGCCGGCGGTGTTGTTCACCGCCTGGGCGCGCAGGTCACCCAGCACGTACTTGTTGTAGGCGAGGCCGGTGAGGGTGAGGTCAGCCGTGAAAGCCTGGCCGGTACGGCCGAGGTTGTAACCGACAGCCTGGCCGTTGAGCACGCCGCCCACCAAGGAATCCTGCAGGCCCACCGTGCGGCCCAGCTCGTAGAGGTCGAAGTTGCCGATATTAACCTGCAGCGGGTTGCGCGCCCCGGCCAACGTCTGCAGGGCCAGAAACTGGTTGGCGTTGCCGTCGCGGGTTAGGCGCAGGTTTTGGGCGTCGATGTTGCCGTTGGTAGTGGTGAAGCGCAGGTAGTTGCCGGGCGCGGCCGTCCAGCCTTGCCCGTCCAGAGCCAGCTGCGGCTCGAAGCTGAACTGGTAGGTGTTGCCGTTGTTGAGCACCTGCAGCACGCCGGCCAGGTTCAGGCGCTCGGCGCCGCCGTTTTCGGCAATGCGCAGGCGTGTGCCCACCTGGTTGTTGGCCACGCTGCCCGTCAGGCTGGGATTGGGGATTTGCAACGTGGTGTCCTGCCGGATCTGGCGCAAGGCCACGGCGTAGTCGAGCTTCTGAGCATCGGAACCCACGCGCAAGCCCAGCGAATCGAAGGCAATGCCTTGGTAGCGCATAAACGGCACGTTGGCTTGCACGGTCAGGTTGGCCGAGGGGCTGTCGTAAGAGCCCGAAGCGGTGAAGGGTCGGATGCGCGTCAGGCCCGGCACAAACTGCGGCAGCAGGCGCGCGCCCGATTGCGGCACGTTTAGCTCGAAGGTGAAATTGCGCGCCACCGAGGAAGCCCGGTACTGCACGCCCGGCAAGTCAAAGTACCGGTCGATGTGGCGCTGGATTTCAGGGCCCAACTCGCCCAGCGGCGTGTTGCCGCGCAGGGTGGCCGTGACCAGACTAGAGGCGAAGTCTACTTCCGTGCGGCCCGGCTGCTGCACGATGCGGGCGTTGAGCGAGTCTAGGTTAATGGCCTGGTTGTTCAGCACGATGACGATGTTGTCGCCCACCACGGTACCATTAAGCGAGTTGGCGTCGGCACCCGAAAGGTTGGCGTCTAGGTCGCCCTGCAGGCGCAGGTCGCCGCCGGTGTAGAAGCCCAGCGCCGTCAGATTCAGGCTCTGGATATTGCCACCGAAGCTGTAGCTCGGTGCGTTGGGGTTGCGCAGGTCTACGTTGCCCTTCAGTACGAAAGCGGCGTTCGTATCGCCTTGGCTGCGAGCATCGATGGCGTACTGCTGCCCGTTCACGCCCACCGTCGCGTCGATGTTGCGGTAGGTATAATCTTGGTAACGGAAGCTGCCGACGTTGGCCACCAGCTGCCCGCGCATGGTTTCGGGGTCGAGGCCCTGGCCGGTGTAGCGTCCGGAGGCTGACAAGCGCCCGATGGTGGGGTCGCGCAGCAGGGCGCCCACGTCGAAGTTGTCGACGGTGAAGCGCGCCGCCACCGGCTCGCGGCCCACGGGCCCTTGGTCCATATTTACTACGGCCGTGGCATTGCCGAAAGAGCTGGTAGCGCGCAGGTTGGCGTCGATGACTTGCACCGTGGGTCGTCCGCGCAGCGTACCAGCCACCGAAAAGCGGTCGGGCAGTCGGATGTTCGAGGGAATGGTGCCGGCCGGCACCAGGCTCTGCACATCGGCCGCCGAAGAGCTCAACTGCTGAATGTTCAGGTCGGTGTAAAGGCGGCGGTCGGTATTGGGCAGGCCCTGAATGCGGCCCGAAGCGCGAACTACGGTGTTGCGGAAGCCCACCATTTCCAGGTTGTTCAGCGCGAAATTGTCGACGCGCCCGTTTACCTGTCCGCTGATCAGCACCGACTGATTCGGGCCGGTGGTGAAGGGTTTTTCCGAAGCTAGATCAGGCGCCAGGTACAGGATATCCCGGAAGCCGATGCGGGTGTTGCGCAGGTCCATTTCCAAGCGCGCCTTGCCTATCTGGTTCATATCGGCCAGCATGCCCAAGGAGTCGAAACCAATGGCCAGGGTGCGGCGAATGCGCGTGTTGGGGGTCACCAGATCGAGGTTGTCGAGGCGAATCTGCACGGAGTCATACACCACATCGGCCTGCGCCCGATCCACCCGAAAACCGCTTTGCTCGCGGCCGCGCAGCAGGTCGATGCGGCCCGTGGTCCGGTTGTCGGTATATACCAGGTTGCGGGTGCGCAGGGCCAGGGAATCGAACAGCAAGTGGTTGTAGTCCATGGCCGCCAGCCGAGTGCGCTGCCGCGGCTCGTCCACGTTGTCGAAGGCAAAGCGCACGCCGCTGATGTCGGACTGCTTGAGCGCCACACGCCAGCTTGTGGCCCCGCCGGTGGCCTGAGCCACGGCCGAATCCACTTGCTGCACGGCCTTGGCGGGGTTGATGACGCGCTGCTCCACCGGCACGTTCTCGTTTTGGGCGTAGGCAATATCGGCGTCGCGCAGCGTGAGCGTGTTCAGGCCGATGCGCTGCCGGATAAGGTCGATGTTGTCGGCTGTCACCAGCGCCTGCCCGATGCGGGTGCGGATATCCTGGCCGGAGGGGTCGTTGCGGTAGCTTAGCGCCACGTTATTGAGCGAGGCGCGGTCCAGGCCAAAAGTCAATGTGAGTGGCTCAGAGGGCGTATCCGGCGGCACTTTGGTCTGCACGATGTTGAAGCCAGTGTTTTGCAGCGCCACGTTGCCGATGCGGTAGATGGAGCGGTCCACGTCCACCTCGTTCATGTTCAGGGCCAGGTCGCCCACGCGGCCGCGCACGTTCATGCCGTCTACTTGGTCGCGGTAGGTGAGGTACACCCGCGCCAGGTGCACGTCGCCGATGTCGTACTTAAAGCCGCCGGTAGAGTCGGCGGGCGTGGTCGTGGTGGTGTCGCCGGTGGCGAAGGCCGCCAGAATGTAGTCGAAGTTGAACGTGGAGTCGGGCAGGGTACGGTTGATGTGCACCGTGCCGTCGAGCAGCTCCACGTTGCTCACGTTGATCTGCGACTTGGTCAGGTCCCAAAGCTTAATACCCACGCCCAGCTTCCCCACCGACACGAGCGTATCGCCCTGCTGGTCTTCGAGGTACACGCCTTCCAGCGCCAGACCGTTGCGCCAGTCGGTACGAAATTTATCGATGCGGACTTCGGTCCCGATCTTATCTTGGAGGTAGTTGGCCGCTTTGCGCGCAGCAAAGTCCTGCACCGATGGTATTTGCAGGGCAATGACTACGCCGATAACCAATACCACCACAAACGCCAATAGGCCGAGCACGACGTAGAGCAGGCGGCGTAGTGAAGTGGGCACAGGCAGGAAGGCTTAAAGTTGAGAGACGGTAGCCTTCCGAACGCAAAAAGCACGTGCGGGGTTGGGAACCGGGCCTCGCCCCTATCCAGCCGCCAATCTCAACCGGGCCCACGCCCCCTCGAAGCCCGACTATTCGCCCACGAAAAACCCGCCGAGCTTCCTTGGTAAGGAAGCTCGGCGGGTTTAGGCTGCTTCGGACAGAATAACTGGCTTATCCGCCTAGCGCCGCCACGGCCGGTGCCGGTCGTAAATCAGAAAGCCCGCGTTCAGAATCAGCTGCCCGTTGCGCTGGCGGTAATCGTAGCGCCGGCCCTCGTATGCGAAATGCGTGGTATAGGGCGTCAGGCTGCGTTCGTAGCGGGCATTCAAATCAAAACGCCACAGCTGCACACCCAGCCCTATCTGCCCTAGGGCCTGAACGCGCTTCACACTTCCGAATAGACTAGCATACAGCGGCCCAAACGAAGCGCTGCCTTGGCTCCCATCAAGCTGCTCGCGTTGGTTGAGCGCTACCACTGGCCCCGCCAGCACGTAACCTTTACGGCCCAGCTTCCGCCCGGCTAGCGCGGCCACTTCCGTCCGCTTTATACGATGAGAGAAGTAGTAAACTCCCCAAGGAGGAAGATCCGACGGCTGTGAATAGTCAGCAATTCGGTACTGATTCCCGAGCCCATTGGAATAAGCCAGCTCCGGCTGCAGGAAAAAGCCCTTCTCGCCAAGGCCGATGCGGGCGTAGGCGCTGAAGCGGTTGCCCGTATCGTCGTCCCGCGCCCGGTCGGTATTGGTATTGATGGTGAGCACCTCCAGTTCAATTTGTTCCTGGCGGGCCCAGGTCTGGTTGATGTTGAAGCTCCCAGCCACGCCCACGGCTTCCAGGGTTTGCGCCTGCGCCGCTGGCGTAACCGCGAGCAGGGCAGCCACCAAAGAGTAACGGTAAAAGGTCTGCATATAAAAAAGGACTGATTGGGGAATCCTTAAAGGTCGACTGTCATTAGTCGATTACCAATTGCTGACGCGCCACGCCGGCACGGCTTTGCACCAGCAGCGTATACACGCCGCTTGCCTGCCCGCGTAAGTTCAGGTTTACCTCGCGCTGCGCCGCCGCGGTGGCTTTGCGCAGTACTTCGCGGCCCAGAGCATCTACCACTCGTACCGTAGCGGCTTCGGCCAGCGGCAGCGTAAACTCGCCCGTGGAGCTGGGGTTGGGGTAAGCCGCCAGCACAGGTTGCTGGCGGACGGCGCGGCTGTTCAAAGCCGTGCCCGTCAGGCGGTACATGCCCAGAGCGTCGCCGGTGGTAGCATCCAGCGCCCCCGTCCACACGGCTCCGGCACTAAAGGCCGCGAGGCCCACGTGCAGCCGGTTGTTATCCAGCGCTACCCAAGTGGTGCCGTTATCGGCTGAGTAGGACGAGCCGCGGTCGGACGCGCCCAAATCCCCGCTACCAACCGACAAAAACAGGCTCGTGCCCGGTACGCCCACCATGCCACCCGAGCGCAACGGTCCCTGGCACTGCACTTGCTGCCAGGTGGTGCCACCGTCGGTGCTGCGGTGCGCAAACAAATTATTGCGGTTGTCGACGCTGAGCACAATTCCATTCTGCGCGTCGCGAAAGGCTACGTTGTAGACTTCCGCAAGAGCGGGTACCACGCTTACCGTCCACGTAAGGCCCTTATCTGCCGATTTGAACACGCGTCCTTCATCCGTAGCAAACCAAATGGCATTGCCAACCACTGCGGGCGCCAGTACCACGCCGTCTTCGTCAGCTACGGACAGCGGCACGTTGTTGGTGCGCGCCCAGGTATTTCCCCCGTCGCTGGTCACGTAAATTTCGAACTGGTCTACCGGAGCAGCAAGTGGGTCGCCCACCACCACGCCGTCGTTGGCGTTGAAAAAATGCACGAAGTTGGGGTAGCCAGCCAACTGCAGGCCTGCTTGCCGGGCCCAGGTCTGGCCGCCATCGGTGGTGCGGCGCAAATGCCCGCCGCCCGCGTTGTCGGCAACGGTAACCCAAGCCGCGTTGCTGCTGATGGCCGCTACACTGGAGATGTACTCGGTTGTGGCCAGGCCGCTTACGGGGCGCAGCTGCCAGTTCTGCCCGCCGTTGGTGGTGCGCGCTATGGCCATGCTCGCCACGGTTTCGTCGTAGCTCACGGCCCACACGTTGTTGGCATCGACAATCCCAAACCGGTAAGCAAACTGATCGGACCGGCCGAAGCTGAACGGCTGCAGCACCCACTGCGCCGACGCCGCTACCGATAGCAGCAGCAGAAGCCCTAGGAGGGCGACCGGGCGCAGTCGGCGGGAAACACGGCCAAGGCTGAACTGAGTTGAGTTGGAGCCGGCAAGAGCGGCAACTTGCTCGATAGAAGTAAAGTTGAAACGCACAACGAGTAATTTAAGGTGGAGAAGAACAAGAGGTAACTTTCGGAAGCCCCGACGACTAGGTAGCCCGTATTGATGACTGCATCAGCGGCCCAAAGCCAGGCCGAGGCGCAGGCTCAGGACCAAATGCAGCACCAGCGCGTTGGTCGCTTCGCGCTCCGGCGTTATCGGGAACGGAATGCCCACATTGAAGTCGGCGAAGCCGTAGCGACCGATGCGGCGCTGAATGCCGTAGAGCGCCGCGGCCGTGAGGCGTACGGGTCGGCCCAGGCGGCTTTCGAAGTAGGGCGTTTCGTCGGAGCGGCGTCCAAAACCTGCCCCGAGCCCCAATGAGAGGTAGTTGGCGGAGAAGTTGCTGGCGCTTTTTCCTTTGCTGATGCGGCGGTTCAGGTTGTAGTAGTAGCGGCCGGCTACCTGCGAGCGTACGGCAAAGCCCGTGCGCCACGGCCCGTCCAGGATTGCCCGGTAGCGGATGACGTCGGGGCTTACCTCCCCCATCACCGACCAGGCTGGCCGCAGCTTTCGCTCGTGAATCAGATACACGCCAAAACGCCCGTATTCCGGACCCGTGCCGTTGCCGGCGAAAATGAAATTATTGAGCCCCAGCTTCCACAAGCGCTGCTCTTCTACCTGCACCCGCGTCAGCCGCCCGAGGCGTTGTCCCAGCTTGCCATCCGGCTGCGGAAAGGTTTCGCTTGTTTCCTCTTCGCCGTAGCTGACGCGCGTCGAATCAGGCGCCGTTTGGGCCGCTAGGGGTTGCGCTAAGCTGAGTACGAGGCCGGTTGCGGCTACGGCCGCCCACCGGTTTAGAGTATGGATTTGCATTCTAGTGGGCGGGTTGCTATTGCTTCATCAGCAGTGGCTGCGAGCGAAGCGAAATGGGCATGTAAGTGGTCTGCACGCGAATCAGAGGCGCAGATGCGGGGCCATCGTGCCGCAAGGCCTGCCGCCCGCTGCCCTGGCGCACACCCCCGCGCAGGGTTGGCGGCACTTCAATAGTGCTTTGGGTGGTGCTGAGGAGGTAGCTGAAGAGGGCGAGTTGCGGCACTCCCAGGCTGACTTCCGTGCGCACGGCGTCGATAAAGGCGCTTTTCAGTTCTGAGTTTGGCTCTAGTGCCACGCTGCCGTAGCTGTTACGAATGACGTAGCGGCCCGCCGCGTCAGTCAGCCGCAGGGCCGATTTGTCGGCCTCGCAGGTTAAGTTAAGGTTTAGGTTGCTGGCCGTGAGGTCGGCGTAGCGGACGGTTAGGTGCAGCTGACCACGTAGATCCAGCAAGGTGATTTTGCCAAAGTCCTGTTCCAGCTTCTGGTTACCGGTGAGGCCCGTCAGCGTGGTCTGTCCGTACGCGTTGGTGGCTTCCAGGCTGGCCCCGGCCGGCATGGTCACGGTGTACTCGGCGCGCAAGTCGCTGCGAATGGCGGGTGCCCCGGCTGGTTGCGCAAAGTAGTTCATCAGGTCGATGGTCGAGCCGGCGCGGCTGATCTGGTAGCGGGCCGATGCCAGCTCTTTTTCCGCTACCTCGCGCTCGGGGTGCCGGGCCACCAAGCGCAGTATCACCTGCACGTTGGGCTTGTCCCAGCCTTGCACCCGCAGCGTCGCTTTCTCGGCCCGGATGCGCACCAGCCCTTCGGCGGGGCAGGGCAGCGTCTGCTCCACGGTGCGCGTCACCACCTGCACTTTCGTCTGGCCGAAACCCGGCAGCCCTGGCCCGCACAGCAGCACCATCAGCAAGCAACCGCACCAGCGACGAAGCTCGGCCACGCGCTGATCATGTAATGGAAAGAGGTTCATGAAATCAGCAAGTCAATAAGCTCACGCGTCACGGTGGCTTTCAGCGTCGTGACTTTCACTTGATGGCGTACCAATTCTGGCGTCGTGCCCAAGCGGCGCAGGTCCCGCTGCAGGCGCTGCTCTTCCGCCTCCAGCTCCGAAAGCTGCGCCCGCAGTTCCCGAAACTCATCGGACTTACACACCGTGGGCAGGGAGGTGCAGTGCGCGTCGATAAAGGCCACTCCCTGCGACGCAAGCGGATCGAACATAGCCGAGGCCTGCGTTTCTGCCGGGGTAGCCACCACTTCTTCGCTGTAGCTGACGGTTTCGAGCACCACCGCCTGCCCTGGCGCCACCGCGCTATCGGGCCGCTGCCACCACGCCACTACCATTATTAGGATAGCCGCCGCCACGCTAGCCATCCAGCGCACCGCCTGGGTAGGCACAGGCGGCCGTACGGTAGCCGTTGCCACCACAGAGGCCGCGGCATCCGTCGTCATGGCTAGCGGAGCCGGCTTATCCAGCCGGGCCGCAATGGTGCTCCAGAGGTCCTCATTGGGTTCATGCGCGGGCAAATGCGGCACGGCCCGGGTTACGGCGTCGTCAGCCTCTAGCTGTTCCGCTATCCGGGCCCAGGTGGCTGCGTCGGGTTCGTGCGCGGGCAACTCACGCAGTGCCCGCCGCAAGTGCTCGTAACCGGCTTCGGGCCGGTCGGAAGGCGTCTGGCTCATGCGTACAAATGGTAAAGTTTAACTTGTAGTAACCGCTTGGCGTGGTAGAGCTGCGACTTGCTGGTACCCTCCGTAATGCCCAGCATCTCGGCCACCTCCTTGTGGGCGTAGCCTTCTACCTCCACGAGGCAGAACACGACCCGGTAGCCGGCCGGCAATTCCCCGATGGCTTTTTCCAACGCCTCGCCCGTTAGGCTATCGTGCCACGCCACCAGCGGTTCGGGGTGCCGTTCGTGGTCGTATACTTCCATGCGCTGCTCACGGCGCAGCACGCGTAAGGCGCTGCGCATAATAAGCGTCCGTACCCAGGCTCCCAGGGTTGACTGCTGCCGGAAGCTATCCAGGCTCCGAAATACTTCCACGAAGCCCTCCTGCAGCGCGTCCTGCGCCAGCTCCCGACTACCCAGAATGCGTAGCGCCGCCGAGAACATCGCCGATTTGTAGCGCTGATACAGCTGCTGCTGAGCGGCCCGGTCCTGGGCCAGGCAGCCCGCCAGCAGCAGTTGTTCTTCGGCAGAAGCGTCGACGGGCAGAACGGTCACGGGGAGGATCTTTGGCTGAAAGTGAATGCAACTCACCGAAAGGTTGGTCGCCCGCAGAAATATTTTTGCCAGCCAAATATTAGCCTTCTATGATATCTATTTCCTACCCGTTCATTTATTAAATAAACTACGCAAGTTATTATTGTAGTCGCTGCGCAGCTTTGGGAGCCGGCTATCCTTAACTCCCTTCGCCGCGTAGTTCATCCGACGGTCACTTTCCCCAATTTGATTCCGGCGGCAGAGCACGTAGCTTCGGGTATTATTTCGCCGGTTTTCACCCGTTTACGTTTCTCTCCGCGCGAATTCTCCCGCTGCTATGCGCGTTCGTTTCCGACTTCCTTATTTCACCCAGTGGGGGCAGCGCCTGGAAGTGCGCGGCGCCGGTGCCTTCCTCGGCGACTGGCATCCCGATCAAGCATTGCATCTTGATTACGACCCGGCTACGGGCCGCTGGGAAAAAGAAATTGAGTTGCCTGCCGGCACTACCGAGCTGCAGTACAAATACCTGCTGATCGACGCCGATGGCACCGTTCATTGGGAGTGGGGCCCCAACCGCCACGTGTCGCTTGCTGATGAGCCTTACGGCCGCGTGGTGCTCGATGAGTTCTGGCGCGCTCCGCAGCTGGCCGAAAACGAACTGCTCACCAACGCCTTCACGCAGGCCATCTTCCGTCGTCCGTCCCAGTCGCCTTGCGGCCCGGGCAAAGCTCGCGCCCGCGTAGCCGATGCCGCCGTGCGTTTCACGATGGTGGCCCCGCGCGTATCGCCGGAGCATTGCCTTTGCGTGCTCGGTTCCGATGCTGCCCTAGGCAATTGGGACGCCCGCAAGGCCGTGGTGTTGTCTGATGCTGGTTACCCCAACTGGTCGGCCGACGTGGCCCTGGAGACGCCCGAAAAGCCTGTTCTCTATAAATACGCTATCTGGGACCCGCAGCAGAAGGAAGTCGTAGCCTTGGAAACCGGCCCCGACCGCGTACTACCGCCCGTGCTCGGCCGCGATGTGCTGCGCTGGCGCCACGACGAGCTGTTTCGCCACCCCGACGGTCCGTGGCGCGGTGCCGGCGTGGCGCTGCCGGTATTTGCCTTGCGCAGCAAGCAGGGCTTCGGCGTGGGCGAATTCTCGGATCTGAAGCTGCTGGTCGATTGGGCCGTCGAAACCGGCCTGAAGCTGGTGCAGGTGTTGCCCATCAACGACACCACCGCCACCCACACCTGGGTCGATTCCTACCCCTACGCGGCCATTTCTGTTTTTGCCCTGCATCCGCAGTACCTGCGCCTCGATGAAATAGCCGAGCTGCAAGACCCTGCCCAACGCGACGAGCTTAACCGCCTGCGCGATGAACTCAACCAGCGGGACTTCGTGGATTACGAACCCGTCACGGAAGCCAAGTGGCGCTTCGTGAAGCTGCTGTACCAGCAGGAAAAGGAAAACTTCTTGGCCGACGCGGAATTCCAGCAGTTCTTCCAGGACCAAAAACAGTGGTTGGCGCCTTACGCCGTATTCAGCGGCCTGCGCGACCGGTTCCAGACCGTTGATTTCCGTCAGTGGCCCCAGGAATTTCAGCAGCCCGGCGACCTGCCCGAGCAACTGCTTCGTCCCGAACACCCCGTGTTCGATGAGTTCGGTCTGCATCTGTTCACGCAGTACCACCTCGACAAGCAGCTGCGCGCCGCCGTCGACTATGCCCGCTCCAAGGGCGTGACCCTGAAGGGCGACTTGCCCATCGGTATTTACCGTCACTCCGTGGAAGCCTGGACCCAGCCCGAACTGTACCACCTGCATCAGCAGGCCGGTGCCCCGCCCGACGACTTCTCTGTAACGGGCCAGAACTGGCGCTTTCCCACCTACAACTGGGAAAAGATGGCCGAAGACAACTACGCTTGGTGGCGTCAGCGCCTTGGGCATCTCAGCCGCTATTTTGATGCCCTGCGCATCGACCACATACTCGGTTTCTTCCGCATTTGGGAAATTCCCGGCCACGCCGTCGAGGGCTTGCTCGGCCACTTCTCCCCCGCCCTGCCCCTGCACCGCGACGAAATCCGCGACCGGCTCGGCTGGTGGGACTACGATCGTCTCACGCAGCCTTACATCCGCTGGCACATTCTGGAAGAGCTGTTCGGTTCCGAAGCCCATGCCGTACGCGAAGAATTCCTCGACGACTCTGGCCACGGCGCTTTCCGCCTGAAGGAACACGTAAACACGCAGCGCAAAGTGGAGGCGGTGTTCGAGCAGAAGCAGGGCCAGGCCCCCGCGGAGCAGCATGCTCACCTACAGTTTCTCCGCAACGGCTTGTACCGCTTGCTCTCGGAGGTGCTCTTCGTCGAAGCTGACAATTCCAACGGTGAGTACTGGCACCCACGCATCACAGTGGATAAGTCGCGCACCTTCCGCGACCTGGACGAACACACGCGTCACCGTATGCACGAGCTGTACGTGGACTTCTTTTTCCGTCGCCACGAAGACTTCTGGCGCGAGCAAGGATTGGTGAAGCTGCCACCGGTACGCTATGCCACCAACATGCTCATTTGCGGAGAAGACCTCGGAATGGTTCCTGCCTCAGTGCCCGGCGTGATGAGCCAGCTCGGTATGCTGGGCCTGAACATCCAGCGCATGCCCGCCGCCACCGGCATCGAATTCTCACACCCTAACGACGCCGCTTACCTTTCCGTGGTTTCTCCTTCCTGCCACGACATGAGCACCATTCGCGGCTGGTGGGAAGAGGACCAGCAGCGCACCCAACGCTTCTTTGAACAGATTCTCGGTCACTACGGGCAGCAAGCGCCCAGCTACTGCGAGCCATGGGTAGCGCACGAAATGGTGGCCCAGCACCTCCAGTCGCCCGCCATGTGGTCCATCCTGCCTTTGCAGGATTTCGTTGCCCTTGATACTAGCTTGCGGCGTGAAAACCCGCTCGAAGAGCAAATCAACGTACCGGCCAACCCAGAGCACTTCTGGAAGTACCGCTTCCATTTGCCGCTGGAACAGCTGCTCGAAGAAAAAGACTTCAATCAACAGGTACACCAGTTAGTAAAGCAGAGCGGCCGCGTGTAAGGAACTAGCGCATTTTTTTTGCACGGTAACTAATTACCGATTCTAGCAAAAGCCAATAGACCTTTGTGAGTATTCACAAAGGTCTATTGGCTTTTGCGATAAATATGATATGCATTATTACAATAATCACATTCAACCTCTCACACTTGCTGTCAGCCAGCAAAATGGCCACTATTGCAACAATTAAAGCCCTTATATACACGCATTTATTAATAAGACTAACGTAATTTTAAAGCCCGATTTTCCGAAATCTATTCCACTCGAAACGAATTTCCATTTTTCACTTTTTTACATAAACACACGATTACGCGTCACGGCGTTAGCGCTGCTGTGGACTTCGGTCTGCGGGGCACAAACACCGGCGAACAGCTCAATTACTGCAGGCGGTCATCCACTACAGGATGCGCAGTTGAGCGGGCTGCCGTCGGCACTGCAGGAGTGGATTTTCCGCAATTCTCCAACGCAAGCAACTGCTGGCAACGTACTGTGGCCCTTTTCTGAACGGCTCTCGTTAGTAACTCCTCCCTCGACATCTACCACTGCTTCTGGTTCGTCGGGACAACGCCCGACCGCGGCACCGTCCACCAGCAACATCACCTCGCCCACCCCGGTCAAAAACAATGGCGCTTTCTTCGCCTTGTCCCCGGGACTGTCGGGTACAGACCCCGATGGCAACCTCAATCGGTTCACGTTTGTGACCGTTCCTACCAACGGGACATTGTACGTAGCCAATGCGTCAATAACGCAGTACACGGTCGTGACGGCGGGCATGACGGTAACCACTGCGCAGGCGAACTTCCTGGGCTTTATTGCTACTAACGGCTCGGCCACGGGCACGCGCAGCTTTACGTTCCGCGCGCTGGACTCCAACAACGAGCAGTCGAATATTTCGACCTACTCATTCCAGGTTGTCAACAACCTGCCGCCGGTGCCGGTTAACTTCACTAACCCAACGCTGATCAGCAACGGACGCCAGCAGGCGCTGAGTGATTTGGCAACCCGCGGGTTCAGCGACCCGGACGGAACGGTGGCCAGCTTCGGTTTTAACGCCCTTCCCCCGGCCAACACGGGTACATTGTATGTGAATGGCACGCCCGCCAACACGACGACTAACTACCCAGCCAGCAATTCTAATGCCCTGGCCTTTCAGCCTGCCACTGGATTCTCCGGCTCAACGGCCATTGCTAGCTTCCGTCTGACTGACAATCTAGGCGCCACCTCCATCAACGATGGCGTGCTGGGCATTCCAGTCAACAAAGCCGAATGCGGTCAGGCTACGGTATTCGACTTTACCGCCCGTACCGCCAACGAAAGCTGGGAAGCTCCCCTCACGATTACAGTTCCCAACAGCTCGGTTACTTTCACCACCAGTGGTTACACCGAGTCACCCGGTACGGTAACGCTGGCGGTACAGGCTGGCGGCGGCGGCGCAGGCTACGCGCTGTCTTGGGCAACCGACTACAGCTCGGCGGCCAACAGCACTTCCATCAACTTTAACTTCAGCCGAGCCCTTAAGGGCTTCAGCTTTACGATGGGCGACTTGGACAAAAGCGCGCCCAACAACGGTGACCCGTGGATTGATGACGTAACCTTTAACGGTTACCGCGCCGATGGCACAATAGTGCGCTTGGACCCCAGCGACGTAAACCTGGCGCCGAACGGCAACAACTTCTTCAACGGCGACAACCGCATCACGGGCCGCGACAACCCAGTAACCGGCACCAACAATAGCTCGAGCCCCGACGGCAACACGGTGGTTACGTTCTCGGAGCCCATTGTGCGCTTGGAATTGATTTACAAGAACATCCAAACCGAACGCCCGAACGACCCCGGTGGACAGGTCGTAACCATTCCGGCCTTTACCTGGTGCGAAGAAGCCGACGTAGCAACCACCCTCACCGGTCCTGCGCGTGCGGTTGCCAACAGCACGGTGACATACACGGCCCTCACGACCAACAACACGGGTCTGGACCAAGCTAACCAGGTACAGCCTACGGTTCAGCTCACCCCAAACCTCACGAACGTCACCATCAACAGCACGGCTGCTGGCTTGAGCTACAATGCCTCAACGGGTTTGCTCACACTGCCGCAGACTACGCTGGCTAGCGGTGCTTCCGTTACCAACACGGTTACGTTCACTATGCCTGGCAGCGGCTCGGTAACTGGCGTCGCCAGCAACTTGGCTGCTACTTCTGACCCCACGCTGAGCAACAACAACGGCACGGCGGCCAATGCGCAGGTTACGACGACCCAGAACCGTCCGCCGGTGGCCCGGGCGGTAACAACCAGCGCGGTAGGTACAATTGCCTTCGACGCCCCGATTGCCCCGCTTAGCGGCACCGATCCGGACGGCGACAACACAATTTCTTATTACACCATCGTAACACTGCCAGCCGGTACGCTAAAGCTCAACGGGGTGAACGTAGCAGTTGGTGACCGTATCCAGCCGTCTGATATCAATAACCTTACCTACTCAGCTGTCGGAAATAGCAACAACGACGTATCTTTTACCTATTCGGTAACGGACGACATGGGAGCTACTTCGACGGTAGCGACCTACCTCATTCCCGTAAATCAAGTAACATCCACCAATCTTGATTTGGCGGTTCAGCAACAGGTAAACCTGGGACCTTACCGAGTAGGCCAACAGGTTACGTTTACCATTACTGCCCGTAATGTGGGCAGTTTCAATGGCTCCAACGTACGGGTGGATGCCTTGCTGCCCGTCGGCCTTACTTATGTGTCACACACGGGTAGCGGCACTTACACTCCCACCACCGGGGTGTGGACTATCGGCACCCTGAATAACGGAAACTCGTTAACCTTGCGGGTTACGGCGGAAATCGCCCAAACCGGCACGTTTACCAACACGGCTGTTATCCGGTCTACATCCCAAACGGAAAACAACCTGCTGAACAACCAGGCTGAGCAAACGGTGAATCCGGGCCAGGAGGAGTACGTCCAGAACTTCGAAGGTCGCATCGCCCCCGACCTGTGTGAATCGCAGACCAACATGGGGTTTATTACCGACAACGCGAATACGCTGGAAGGCCGGGCTACCCTGGTTGCTTCGAACGCTCTCGGCACGGGCTCGGTAACGTACCAGACGCCGTGGTTGCGCCTGACGGCCGGCGCTACGCTCTCATTCCAGACGGCGGTGCCGGCGGGCAGCATAGCCAATACAGCTTACCGCATTTCCTTGCTGGACGCTAACAACGCGCGTACGCAGATCAACCAGACAAACTTCGCCTCTACTGCTCCCTTGGCGGTGACGCAGGCGCTGGGGCAAACCGGAAATTACAAAGTCGAAATTACCTTCACCAGCACTGGAACCAGCAGCGACGCCCGTCCCTCGCTCGATAACGTGCGCGTGACCAATGCCACAGTGGCTACGGTTATCAAGGACGGCACCAACTGCAACCTGAACGCTCCGCCCGTCGCCAACAACGTTACCAACCCGCGCTTGTCGAACCAAGCCGGGCCAACGACTATTTCGGCCCTATCGGGTTCGGATACGGCTCCTGGCTCGGTGGTGGCGTACATCATCAACACCATTCCGGACGCTACGAACGAAGGCGTACTGGCACTCAATGGTGTGCCCGTAACGGTGGGGCAGCAGCTGACCCCGGCTCAGGCCGCTCAGCTGACCTTTGATCCATTAGCCGGTTACTACGGCACGGTGGCGTTTACGTACTCAGCCCTGGACGACAGCAACGAGCTGAGCGCATCGGCCGCAACCTTCTCCATTCCGGTACTGTACGCGGCGCTGGTTAGCGGCCTCGTTTTTGAGGACGTGAACTACGGCGGCGGTGCCGGTCGCGCCTATGCCACAGCTGAATCGGAGGCCGCGGCCTCGAGCTTTGCGGCCAACAGCATCCGTCGCAACGGTGCCCGTGTGGAGCTCTACAACGAGGACGGCACGCTCGCTGCCACTACCACCAGCAGTTCCGAAGGCGCCTTTACGTTCGATAACGTGTTCACGGGCAAGTATACCGTGCGGGTGGTCAGCAGCACCGTTACCTCGGTGCGCAACACCAACAACATAGCGGGCCTAATCCCGGTGCAGACCTACGTAAACGGCGATGTAAACCGCGTTGGCGGCGAAAACCCGAACGCAGTGGATGCGGCTGCCAACACCGGCAGCCAAACACTTAGCGCCCTTACTGCTAACGGCGTCACCCCGCAATCCATCACCGTTATTCAGGTGTTCCGTGAAGCCCAGCCGGTCACCGGCGTGGATTTCGGCTTCAACTTTGACGTGGTGACAAATACCAACGATGCCGGCCAAGGTTCGCTACGCCAGTTCATCGTGAACAGCAACGCCCTGCCCAACACCAACCTCGACCAGAGCGATGCTCTGCAGGGCGCGGCCGCAGGTCGGGAGTTTGCCCTGTTCATGCTCAACGACGGCCGTACGACGGGTGCGGCAGCTGGCCTGCGCAATGGTCTGCCTGCCTCGGCTGGCTACTCGGCCACCGCGGGTTACACCATTACGCTCAACTCAGCGCTGCCCATCATTACTGATGCCAATACGACAATCACCGGTAACCGCCAGACGGCCATTACCGGTGACATTGTAGCGGCTACGACGACCTCAACGGGCCCCGAAATCACCCTGAACTTCAACGGCCAGGGCGGTATGGAAGCCACGGGTGCCGGCACGCACCTGGTGGCCCTGGGCCTTACCGGTGCCCGCGGCACGAGCTTGGCTACCACGGGTGCTGATGCTTCGCAAGGGGCCGCCATCACCCTGAGCGGAGCGGCGGCTGCCGGCTCGCAGATTACGACCATAACGGCGTACGACAACGCTACGGCGGGCGTACGTTTGGAGAACGGGGCTATAGGAGTAGTGGTGCAAAACAGCATCCTGCGCTCCTCGCGTAGCACGGCCGCCACGGGCAGCAACATTGCCTTCGACGGCTCGGGCCTGGTACTGGAAGGCGCGGTGGACAACTCCGTCACCGGCAACACCATCAGCTCCAACGCAGGCGCGGGCATCTCGCTGATAGGCGATGCGTCGGTGCAAAACACCGGCAACGTCTTCGAGAGCAACACCATCGGCTCTAACGGTACCGGTACCAACACCTTCAACACGTCCAACCTGCGCGTTGGTAACGCCGGTGCTCGGGTAGTGAATGGCAACAACAACCTGTTTGTGCGCAATACCTTCACCGGTAACGACACCGACGGCATCATGGTGGGAGGCAGCTCGACGGGCAACCGCATCATGCAAAACTCATTCAGCAGCCACAGCAGCTCGGCCACAGAAGACCTGGGCATTGACCTGACCTCGGGCACGGGTTTCTTTGGCGACGGAGTAACGCGCAACGATAACACCGATGCTGATGCCGGCGGCAACAACCTGCAAAACTTCCCCATCCTGACGCAAACCAGCTTGGCCAACAGCACCTTCTCGGTGACGGGCTACGCCGCCGCCGGCGCACTAGTGGAGTTCTTTGTGGCCGATGTACAGGCTGCTGAGTTTGGCGAAGGCTTCACCTACATTGCCAGCTTCACTGAAGGCTCGGCCGAAGACCGGGACTATCTGGCGACCTCGTATTCGGGTACAATTAATGGCCTGAACCAAGGCAGTGAGGCCGCCGTGAACCGCTTTGCCTTCTCGATTCCGTTTAGCTCCCTGACGGCTGCGCAAATCACCGCCCTGACCACGGGGGGCGCCCGCCTGACGGCTACGGCCACCATTCTGAGCGGTACTACGGTTACGCTCTCGAATAACACCTCGGTACCCGTGGGCAACACTTCGGAATTCTCGGGCAACATTGCGCTGACATCGACTCCCCTGCCGGTGGAGCTGGTACGCTTCGCGTCGACGGCGCAAGGCCAAGACGCGCAGCTCACCTGGACCACGGCGCAGGAGAAGGACAATGATCGGTTTGAAGTAGAGCGTTCGACCGACGGTCAGCGCTTCGAACGGGTAGGTACCGTGCGCGGCGCTGGTCAGAGCACCAACCTTCGCAACTACGCCTTCACCGATGCAGCTGCGGCCCGTGTGGGTAAGCTGCTCTACTACCGCCTCAAGCAGGTTGATTTCGACGGAACGGCTACCTACAGCACCATTAGCGCTGTGCAGTTCACTGAGAAATCGGGCGGCGTGACGGTGTGGCCCAATCCGGCTACCGACCAGTTGTTTGTGGACTTCTCGTCGCTGCCCATTGGCACGTACCAAGTAGTGATGACCGATGTGCTCGGCCGTCAGGTACTAAGCCAGCAGGTTAGCACTAGCGGCGCCGCCGCGCTGTCGGTCAGCAGCCTGCCCGCCGGCTCGTACGTGCTAAGCATCGACGGTCCGGCTACGCATGTGACCAAAAAGTTTGTGAAGCAACAGTAGTCAGGCTCGGTTCTCGACAGGCTATTTCAAAAGCCGTACCTCCCGAGGTGCGGCTTTTTTCTGCGCTTAAGCCTTGGACCACGTGCAATTAAGGGGCTCGTATACAGTAAGCACCTAGAGATTACCGCCATGCCTGACCGACATCACGTTGCTGCAGCATTACTACTGTACCAGCAGGAGAAGGAAAACTTTCTGGCCGACGCCAAATTCCAACAGGTATACCAGTTAGTGGAGCAGAGC
>NZ_JBZYWH010000043.1:0-24338 GCF_058932745.1 Hymenobacter sp. FMD4 | reverse complement strand
CTGGGTATTTTATCTTGGGGCCCTGCTTCTACATGCGAGTACGAGGTCCTGCACGGCAATTTTACAAGAATTAAGCACGCTCTAACATCCACGAATGACATGAAAAGGTCCGGTTTAAGGTTTCTGCTGATAGTCTTGACGCTGGCTTTGGTAGGTTACTGGTCCTCTTCGTCCCGCAATCCTTACAAGGGCGTCGAATGGATCAAAGATTACCCCGGCGCGGGGGATAGGTATGTTACTTTTACTCCAGTTCTTGAAAGCGACAACAACATATAGCTCGGACCAAGTATCGGCGCAGATTACGGTGAGCTATATTTTGAAGATTTGGACAACGACGGCGTTAAGGAAGCTATAGTCCAAAGCAAGCCCTTTCTTACGTTTGAGGAATTTTTTCCCGGCAGAGAGGTGCTGGAATACAGAAAACGCCTTGGACATAGGGCTGAATTCGTACTCTCTCAGAACCTGTCCAAACATTAAGAATAGGCAGGCGCTTGAAGCACAGGGCTACATTAGTCCGGAGGAACTAGGTCACTTGGCTTTCGGGCGTGCTGTAGCAAGTAGTAGGTGATAAACAGCCCTTGGTGCTGGCGACAAATACTCCGACGCCGAACCATGTGCTATTCCACCGGCAGCTTACCGCCCTGCCACCGAGCCACGGGGTAGCGCAAGTGCGAGGGCTCGTAGTTGGGCGAGCGGCGATACACCCAATCAAGCTGCGCGGCGGCGTTTTGGGCAAAGGCCGGGTCGGCCTTCTTACGCTCTTCCAGCTGCTGGCGCAACTGCGGGTCGCGACGGAGCATGTCGGCGGCTACGTCTTCAAAGACATAGTCGGAGAAGTGTTCCTTTTGCTGCAGGATGCTGTCGAAGAAGCCCCAGGCGAAAAAGGAATCGGTGGCTTGCGGCTCCAGGGTTTCGACGGCGTAACGGTTTTGAGGCTGATCGAGCCAGATGACGTAGTCGCCGCGGCGGAAGGCGAGGGGGCGCTGTTCGGGCCGCACGCGCACTTGGCTGTGCAGGTAGTGACCCTCGTAGGGGCGCGGACCGGTTTTGTAGTCGTCGATAAAGTAGACTTCCGCGGTGAGCGTGGTGTCGCGGGTGAGGCGCTGCAGGCGCACGCCGGCCCGCTGCAGGCGCTCTACCACCTCGCCCCAAGCCTGTGGCACTAGGTAAGCAAGAGGCGCCGTTACCTGCACGCTGGGCCGGAAGGTGTTGTAGTATGGAATGGCCTTGGTGAACGGTGCTTTCCGGTCGTAGTACAGCCGAGGCTGCCCACTGACGTCGCTCGGGCGGATTTTGCCCTCGTAGCCTCGGAAACGAAAAGTTTCGGCCTGGGTGGTATCGAGCTGCCAGGCCACGGTGAACTCGCGCTGGGCGGCGGTCTGGCGGTCGGCTTCCTGGCGGGCAGCGGCCAGGGCAGCGGCATCAGTATGCACCTGATTCAACATCAGGGATAGAAAATCATAGGTCACTTCCACGCGGGGCTTGTAGGCCTTGAGCATGTGCGTTTCGGTCACAAACCCAACGCAGTTGAACAACGTGGAGTAGCCGGTGGAATAGCGCGGTGTTTCCAGAAAGCCTACCAGGCCGCGGGCATCGGGCGTGCGGCCCTCAAAATCGACGTAGGGCGTAAGCGGCCACTTTTTCTTTTCCATGCCGGCGTACAGCCCGGGCAGCAACCGGCCCGTCAGGTACTGGCTCATGGCCGGGTGCAGTTTGTCTTTCTGCGTGGCGATGAGCGTCATGGTGTACTGATAATCGGCCCCGTTCGAAGTGTGCGTATCCACGAACACATCAGGTTGCCAGCGCCGAAACAAATCGGCAAACGACCGGGCGTTGCGCGAGTCCTGCTTGATGTAGTCCCGATTGAGGTCGAGGTTGCGGGCGTTGCCGCGGAAGCCGTACTCGCGCGGGCCGTTCTGGTTGGCGCGGGTGGTGGAGTTGCGGTTTAACGAGCCATCCACGTTGTAAATTGGGATGATTACGACCGTGACATTCTGCAACTGCGGGCGCAGCTTTTTCTGCTGCACCAGGTCGCGGGCCAGCATCATGCTGGCATCGATGCCTTCCGGCTCTCCGGGGTGAATGCCGTTCTGAATCAGCAGCACGCGCCGGTTTTTCTGGCGGGTACTGGCGGGGTCGGCGTCGCCATCGATGGAAACGACTACCTCGTGCAGCGGCTGGCCGATATCGGTCTGGCCGGCTTCGCGCAGCGTGATTTCCGGGTAAGCCGCCGCCAGGCGCTGGTAATAGGCAATGCAGTCGGCGTAGGTAGTAGTGGTGTTGCCGTCGCCTTTTTCAAACGGGGTCCGCCAGTCGGGCTTGGTTTCGGCGGGGCCAGCGAGTAGGGCAGAAGAGAAGAGCAGCGCGAGGAGCATGGGCAGAGTGCTTAGGCCGGCAAGATCGGTACCTCGTCGGCAATGACCGCGCTCGGGCCGGTTTCTCGCTCAAATCGAGGCTAAAACGTGCGGCGCGGCGGCGGGAACAGGGCCTGATCGGAGCTGTACCGGCCCGGGCCGATCAGCAGCAAACCTAGAAAGACAACGGACGACTCCACAGCGTGCGAATAACCGCTAAATCCATCACCCGCCACGACGTGCGAAACCGCCGCCACAATCATGGTGAGCAGCAGCAAAGCGCAGGCAAATCGGAAAAACAAGCCCAGCGCCAGCAGCTGGCCACCTACGGCCTCGGCAAAGGCAGCCATAAAGCCCCAGGCGACTGGTGCTACCGTAATGCCGAAATGCTTCATAACGTCGCCGATGGCTGCCCATTTTTCAGGTCCCCCTACCAGCTTGGGGTATCCGTGAAAGGTAAACATCACACCTAAGCCGATGCGGAGCAGCAAAAGCCCCACGTCGGCGTAGCGGTAACGGTTTTCAAACAGCGGCATGGCAGAATCCGAGTGGTGTGGTGAGGCCGCAAACCAAGCGGCCGGCGTATGGGGTTACGCAGTCTGTTCGCGGCCAAAGTACATAATCATACTCGGAATCGTGCGTACCAGGTGCAAATGCTAGCGGAAAAGTATAACGCCGATAATGGATGTTGCGGGCGGTATGTCGTCTTTGCGTAGCAGACCACTGGCCGGTAAACCCTTGGGGTCGAGAATCCACGTCATGTTCATGCGTTCTGACACGGCCACCAGCCCGGCCTCCGTCCGTTCGATAGTCTGGATACCATACGCCGAGCGGGCCTCGCCGAAGCTACTGCCTACGCCCACTGCCTCGGCGGTGCGGTAGCGCGGGTCGCGCACCTGCACGCGCCACAACCGGTAGCCTTCCTCTTCATCACCCACCATCTCCAGCAGCAAGGGCGGGGCACCGGCCGCGGTGCCAGCAGGCTGAAACTCATACACCGGGTATTCAATGCCTTCGAGCGTGCGGGTGGTTTTGCGCAGGCTGCTGGCGGGCACGGCAGCTTGCAGGGCTCCCTCTTTCATATTCAGGCGCAACGGCCCGGCGAAGCCGCGGCGCAGCAGAAAAGCACTGTCGGTAGGAGCCGGCAGGCTAGGCTTGATGGGCGGCAAAGCGGAGGTGGTATCGGACGCTGCCGGAGCAGCCGCGGCAGGCGCTTGCGCGGCAGTTTGTTCTGGGCTGCGGTCGGGGCTGCAGGCCACCGCTAGCGCCGCCAGCACGGCGGCTGCAAGAAAGGAGGAGGGACGGAGCATGCCGCAAACCTACGCAGGCGCGGGGGGTTGCGCTCGAAGCTCCGGCGGATAGCTTCATGAAGCGTTAATTCAACAAATACGAACCTGCCGGCCACAATACCGTAGCCCGGTCTACCTTTGCCGCCATCTTCGAGCCGACTAACCTGCCTTTTGCCGTGAATACCGACGCCCCTGCAAAACCCCTGATCCTGATTTCCAATGACGACAGCATATCGGCGCCCGGCATTGCGGCACTGGTACGCGTAATGCAGCGCATCGGCGAAGTAGTAATCGTGGCGCCCGCCTCGCCCCAGTCGGGTATGGGCCACGCCATCACCCTGGCCGAGCCGCTGCGCCTCGACCGCAGCCACCTCTTCGAAGGCCTGGAAGCTTACACCTGCTCCGGCACCCCGGCCGACTGCGTTAAAATTGCCAAGCATCTGGTGCTAAAGGACCGCCGGCCCGATCTGGTGGTGTCCGGCGTGAACCACGGTTCCAACGCGTCGGTAAACGTAATTTACTCGGGCACCATGTCGGCAGCTATTGAAGCAGCCATTGAAGGATTGCCAGCCATCGGCTTCTCACTCTGTGACTTTTCGCATGAGGCCGACTTCTCCCACGCCGAACCGTGGATTGAACATATTGCCCGCGAGGTGCTGACTAAGGGCCTCCCGGCCGGTACGGCCCTGAACGTGAACATCCCCAAAAAGTCTGACGACCCCATCGTGGGGGCCCGCCTATGCCGGCAGGCCCGGGCCAAGTGGCAGGAGGAATTCGACACCCGCCAGGACCCTTATAACCGGCCGTATTACTGGGTGCTCGGCAACTTTGTGAACGAGGACCACAGCGACGAAACCGACGAGTGGGCGCTGACGCACAATTACGTGAGCATTGTGCCCTGCCAGTACGACCTGACGAACTACGCCGGCCTGCGCCACATGACAACTGACTGGCAGCTGCAACTGCCCGGTCGTTCCACGCCCGCCGAGCCCGCTCAGCCGCACCCCGTCAGCCCCGGCGACTACGGCCCGGCCAATCCGCAGGGATAGACTTAAGAGCATAGCAGTGAGAGGTTAACTATTGGGCTGCCTTGAACTGACAGCATCGAGCTTTCGCAAAAGCGCTTTGGCTTCGTACCAGGGCGCTTTTTGCGTTGGCATGCATTAACTTTTTTCGTCTGACATCCTGAGCAAAGCGAAGGACCTTATTACCGCAGCACGATAGCCGTAATAACGGCTTGTTTCAGCGTGATAAGGCCCTTATGCCGTCAGGATGACGGATGTAGCGGCAAATACAAAATTTGCCAAACGGGCTTGCTGCAGATAAAGGTCAGCTACATGCACCTGCCCGCATTTCACGCGGCCGTTTCCGAGCACAGGTGCTGATCAGTCCTTATATCTTGCCAGCTCCAACACCATTTCCAACCCGAGCCAATGCGCCTTACCCCAATCTGGTTTCTGACCGCTGTTTTCAGCCTGCTGATGAGCTTTCCTGCCCACGCCCAACTCCTTTACACCCAGCGGGAGCCGTTTGCCCACACGTATTCCATTGTGGCCCGCGACCCGCAGACCGGCGATATGGCCGTGGCCGTACAGAGTCACTGGTTTTCGGTGGGCACGGCCGTATCCTGGGCCGAAGCCGGTGTAGGGGCCATTGCTACGCAGTCGTTTACCAACAAAAGCTTCGGCCCGCGCGGGCTGGCTTTACTGAAGAGCGGCAAAACCGCTCAGCAAACTCTAGACGAGTTAATTAGCACCGACGAAGGCCGCGATGTGCGCCAGGTGGCCATTGTCGACAGCAAAGGCAACGTGGCCACGCACACCGGCAAAAAGTGCGTGGACATGGCCGGGCACCAGCAAGGTTCGCAGTTTTCGGTGCAGGCCAACATGATGCTCAATGCCACCGTGTGGCCTGCTATGGCCAAAGCTTTCGAACAAAACAGTAAGCTGCCGTTGGCCGAGCGCATGCTCGCCGCGCTGGATGCCGCTCAGGCGGCTGGCGGCGATATTCGAGGCCGTCAGTCAGCGGCCCTTCTGGTGGTGCGCGGGCAGGCCAGCCAGTCTCCTTGGGACGACCGCCTTATCGACCTGCGTGTGGACGACCATGCCGAGCCGCTCAAGGAACTGCGTCGTCTCTTGAAGCTACAGCGCGCCTACGACCACATGAACGCCGGCGACTTGGCCGTGGAGCAAAACGACATGCCCCGCGCCGTGCGCGAGTACGAAACCGCCGAAAAAGCATTTCCCGACAACGTAGAGATGCGCTACTGGCACGCCATCACGCTGGCCAACAAGGGCCAGGTAGCCGAGGCCAAAAAGCTGCTGCAGCCCATCTTCCGGCAAGAGCCCAATTGGCGTACCCTCACCCAGCGCCTCCCCAAAGTGGGCCTGCTCACCGTGAGCGACGCAGACCTAAAGCAGATACTGGCCCTGAAGTAAAGCAACCCTGGCTTAGCGCAAGTCGTCCGTTTGGTGACTCACCTCAACCATACCTAGTATGTCCCTCCCGATTCGCCTTCTCTGCCTCTTGTTGCTGCTGGTCGGCACGGCCTTCGTGCCGGTGCGCCTGAGCAAGAAGCCCAAAGCTATTACCGTATACGTGGTACGCCACGCCGAAAAAGGTACCCTCACCGATCCATCGCAGCCGAAGGAACAGCCCTTGAGCGTGGCGGGCGAGCAGCGGGCCGCGGCCCTGCTGGAGGCACTGCGCAAAGAGCGCATCGTGGCCGTGTACTCCACCGATACCCGCCGCACCCGCGACACTGCCGGACCGTTGGCTACGGCCAAAAAGCTCACAGTGGAAAGCTACACGCCCAACGCGCCCGGCCTAGCGGAGCTGACGGCCCGCATCCGCCAAACGGTGCCCGGCAAGGCCGTGCTCATCGTCGGCCACTCCAATACGGTGCTGGAAACCGTGGAAGCCCTCGGCGCCAAGCGCCCCGTGCCGCAGCTCTCCGACGACGATTACAACTACCTGTTCAAGGTGACGCTGCCGGAGTCGGGGCCGGTTACGGCCACGGCTTCCCGTTACGGCGCGGGCGCTAAGTAGCGCTATATTGCCGCATGAAGCTAGCAGTACTCTACCGACCAGCAGGCTTAAGCCTGCTGGTCGGTTTGCTTTTGGGCGCTTGCCAATCCGATAACCAAGCCACCACCCAAGCTGGGTCGACCACGGCGGAAACTACCCCGGCCACGCACACCGATTTTCAGGGCTACCGCCGGTACACGGGGCAAGTAGGCACGCTGCCGGTGGTAGTAGAGCTGCAGGTTTTTGATGGGGCTACGGCCGGCACCTACTATTACCAGTGCCGCGGGCAGGAACTGAACCTGAAGGCCGCCCAAGCCGAAGCTGGCCACCCGCTGGTGCTTAATGAAAGTGTAAGCGGAAAGGCTACCGGCAGCTGGCTGGCCACGCAGCCCATCGGGCCCCAGCTGAGCGGTACCTGGCGCAGCGCCGACGGCAAGCGGCAACTGCCCTTCGAGTTGAAAGAAGATTACGACGGTGCCGTACGATACGCCATCGAAGAGTTTCAGAGCTGGGCCAAAGCAACGCCGGATTCCCGCGAATGTGGCAATCCGGCCGATACTCTCCGCTTTACGTTGTCGGTCGTGCATTTGCTGCCGCCTTCTACATCCGCGGTGCTCAACAAGGTGGAGCAGCAGCTACTGCCCGTCGCTTACCCGAAAGTGCAGGCTTACCTTGACGAAAAGCTGCGTGCGGAGGGTGAGTGTGTCAAGATCGATGAATCCGCGTGGGTGACCTACAATGCCGACGGGTTGTTGTCGGTGATGCAGTTTGAAGAAACGGATGGCTTTGGCGCCCACCCAAATCACGGACTGACGCCGGTGACGTTTGACCTGCGCACCGGCCGCAAGCTGGCCCTGACCGATCTGCTCAGAGCCGGTTACGAGCAGCCCCTGCGCCAAATGGTGACCAAAAGGCTGCTGGCCAATGAGGATTTTGGGGCCTATTTCCACGGAGAGCAGGAAGACAGTAGTGGCCGTTTCGACGACTGGCGCGACAAGCAAGGACAGGTACGTGCGCCGCTGCCCCGCAACGGGTACAGCCTTACCCCAGCCGGCGTGGAGTTTATCTACAACGAATACGAAATCACCCCCTACGTGATGGGAAGCCAAACCGTGCTGATCAGCTATGCCGACCTACGTAAGCTGCTGCGGCCTGGTGGACCGTTGGCTGCCGTAGTGGCCCGGATTAAATAATGGTCAACTACCGAATGGGAAGCTGCAGCGAAGGGCAAGTAGTGGTCTAAAAGCTGTTTTGGAGAACGGACATCCTGACGCAGGAAGGACCTTATCACGTCAGAGAGTTATTATCTGAGCGTGATAAGGTCCTTCCTGCGTCAGGATGACAGCCGATGAGGGTAAGGAAAACTCTCAACGAGTGAAGCTCAACAGCTGAGATAAATCATTTTCCCCGCTGACCTACGTCATTAGGTGCTGTGGGGCCGACGGGCACCTTTGGGCTGTACTCCAACTGTACCCTACCATGGACACCATCGTTGTTCTGACCAACCTCTCGCCGGCCGCCGAAAAGGCCCGGCGTTACGCCGCCCACTTGGCCGGCCCCCTTGGCGCCCGCGTGGTGCTGCTACACGTGCATACGCTCGCCGCCCATCACCCCGATACCGGCCCGGTAGCCACCTCACTACTGGAACTGAGCCGTGCCGAAACCGAGCGGCAGTTGGAGCAGCTGGCCGAGAGCATGGTAGTCCCGACGACCGTGGCAGTAGTAGAAGGCACGTTCGCCGACGCCCTGACCGCTGCGGCCCGGCATCAGCCCCTGCTGCTGGTGCTGGGGCTCACCCAGGCCGACGGCTACTTCGAGCCGCTGCTGACCAACCGTGCCCTGCCGTTGCTGCGCAACAGTGGCTACCCCGTGGTGCTGGTACCCGAAACGGCTCCCGTGGCCGCGCCGCGCCGGGTACTCATGGCCATCGATGGCGAGCCATTTGGAGTAATGTCAGCTACGGCGGCCGTTTTTCAGGACATCATCAACACCTGGAAAGCCGACGTGACCATTGCCCGCGCCACCACAGCCGGGACTACCATCAGCACCCAGGAGGCCGTGCTGGCCGTGCAGCAAAGCGGCCTGTTGCCGGCCACGCGCGAAGTCACATTCTGCCACCCGTTGGCCAGTACGCCCGAAGCCGGCATCCGGCACCTGCTGGCCACGCGCCCCATCGATTTGATGGTGCTGGTGGCACGGCGCCGCAGCTTCCTGGGAAGCTTATTTCACCGCAGCGTCACGGCCCGTGTGCTACGTGCAGCCAGCCTTCCAGTACTGCTGCTGCCTGCTGCCGACGGCAAACCGGCGGACGCCGAGCTACAAAGCCGGGAAGCTGTCGGCACAGAACTGGCCTGAAGCATTTTGACACTTATGTAATGCCGAACAAGAGAACGGCGTGTCATTATTGAAATTGATTAAGACCTAAGAAATCCTGCCTGTCATGTCGAACGTAGCCGAGACATGACAGGCAGGATTTCTTAGGTTAGTTTTTATCCGTTCAACGATGCGCTCTGTGGGTCAGGGCTACAAGTCGCCAGCCGTACGTTTGCTATAAGTGCTGGGACATAGTTATTTATGATCCATTGCTGAGACTAGGGCAGGGTTCTAAGCGTATCCGAATTGCGGAATGGCCAACATCTAGAAACTGCCACTTGATGCTTTCAGTCCGTCATGCTGCGCCAGTCTACGCATGACGGATTTGCTGTTTTCCGACCTCCGATTGGTTTCCAACGGCGGACATGCATCCGCCTTCTGGTAAACAGTGTCTGTGAGCCGCGGCTTTTTCTCGCCGTGTCGCCATATTTGCTCTGATGCACTACCGTTCACTTGCCGCCAGCCTGCTGATGATAGCCGGGCTGGCTCTTCCCGCGCAGGCGCAAACGCCTGATACCAAAACCGATTCGCTCAACATCCGCAAAATCTACGACGAGGCCCTGTTGCAGGGGCAGAGCTACGAAAACCTGCGCTACCTATGCACCCGCATCGGGGCCCGTCTCAGCGGCTCGCCGCAGGCGGAGCAGGCCGTGCAGTGGGGCAAGCAAACCATGGAAAAGCTTGGTTTCGACCGCGTATACCTACAAGAAGTAATGGTGCCGCATTGGGTACGCGGCCCCAAAGAAAAAGGCAGCTTCCGCACCGCCAAAGGCAAAGCCCAGTCCGTCGCCTTATGCGCCCTCGGCGGCAGCGTGGGTACCAACGGCAAGCTTAAGGCCCAGGTAGTAGAGGTGCAGAGCATCCAAGAGCTGCGCAACTTGCCCGCAGAAAAGGTGAAGGGCAAGTTCGTGCTCTTTAATCGGCCGTTCGACGACAGGCTCATCGAGCCCGGCGCGGCGTACGGGGCCGCCGGCGACCAGCGCCGCAGCGGTGCCGCCGAAGCTGCCAATCGCGGTGCCGTGGGGGCCTTGGTTCGCTCGCTCACCAGCTCCCTCGATGATTACCCGCACACCGGCACCATGCGCTACGAAGATGGCGTAACGCAAGTACCCGCCGCGGCGCTAAGCACCTTGGCTGCCAATCGCCTGAGTGAGCAACTGAAGCAAGACCCCTCGCTTACTTTCGAGCTGGAAATGGGTTGCCAAACCCTGCCCGACGTGAAATCATACAACGTGGTGGGCGAAGTGAAAGGCTCGAAGTACCCCGATGAAATCATCGCCGTAGGCGGCCACCTTGATTCCTGGGACCTGGCCCAAGGCGCCCATGATGATGGCACCGGCTGCGTGCAAAGCATTGAGGCGCTGCGCCTGCTGCTAGCCTCGGGCCTGCGGCCTGAGCGTACGGTGCGGGCCGTGCTGTTCATGAACGAAGAAAACGGCCTGCGCGGCGGTCTGAAATACGCCGAGCTGTCGAAGGCGGCAGGGGAGAAGCACCTGGCGGCTATTGAGTCAGATGGCGGCGGCTTTACGCCCCGTGGCTTTGGCATCGAAACGCCGGCCAAGGCTACCGTGGCGCAGATCCAGCGCTGGAGTCCGCTGCTAGCCCCGTACCACGCTGGCCAGCTGCAGCCGGGCCATGGCGGCGCCGACATCGGCCCGCTGAAAGACCAGGCCAAAGTGCTCATCGGTTACGACTGCGACTCGCAACGGTACTTCGATCTGCACCACACCGCCGCCGATACCTTCGACAAGGTGCATAAGCGCGAGTTGGAACTCGGCGGGGCAGCCATGGCCAGTCTGATCTACTTGCTAAGCAAATACGGGCTGTAAAGCCCCGAAAGCGTAACCCGCAGACCGGCGGCGTGCGTTGGAGAAGCTGTGACCGAACAGCCAATCTCCACTCGCACGCCGCCGGCGCTTTATCTGCTGGCCACCTTGCCACCCGAGCCGGTATACGGCGAGGTGTGGGCACTAAAACAGGAAGTTCACGCGCGCACCGGCTCGCGCAATGCCGTGCGCCTGCCGCCGCACATAACGCTGCTGCCCCCGTTTAGGCTCGTGCCAGCCGAGTTTGAGCCCGCGGCGCTACTGTCGTTGGCCGAGTTTGCCCGGCATCAGGCACCAGTCGAGGTTGGGCTGCGGAACTTTGCTTGGTTCGGCAACCGCACCTTGTTTGTACACGTCACCGAAGCGGAGGTTCTGAAGCGCCTGCATGCGGAACTGGTAAGCTGGTGCAAAGCGCACTTGCCGGCCATTCCGCACGAAAAGCGCCCCTTCACACCTCACATGACGCTAGCTACCCGCGACCTGCCCCCTGATCGGGTGCCGGCGCTCAAGCAAGACTTCGCGCAGCGGGAATACAGTGGCGCGTTTCCGGTGAAGTCGCTCGTTCTGTTCCGGCACGACGGCCGGCAGTGGCAGCCTATTCAGGAGTTCGAGCTAGGGCAGGCCCTAGAGCCATCTGTTCGGTGATGTCGATACCCAATCATAACAAAGCCGCCCCGCACAACTGTGCGGGGCGGCTTTGTTATGATAAGGCTGGCAGGGACTTAGTTCTGCTCCAAAATCTGGAACAGCTCGTCCAGCTTCGGCGTCAGAATGATTTCGGTGCGGCGGTTCATGGCCTTGTTCTGCGGCGTGTCGTTGGCGGCTACGGGCAGGTAGCGGGAGCGGCCCGAAGGGGTAACCTGCTCAGGCGCCATCCCAGATTCGGTGAGGATGCGGGTAATTTCGGTGGCGCGCAGCACGCTCAGGTCCCAGTTGTCGCGCATGCCGGCGGTGCCGCGCGCGATGGGCACGTTATCGGTATGACCTTCCACCAGCACATTTACGTCCTGGTTGCCTTTCAGCGCTTCGGCCAGTTTGCGCAGCGCGTCCTGGCCACGCGGATCTACCTTCGTTGAGCCCGACTTAAACAACAGCTGTTCCGAGAGCGACACGTATACCTTGCCGTTCTTAAGGTTCACCTGCAGGTCCTGGGCGTTGAAGCCCAGCAGCGCATCGGCTACGCGCTTGCGCAGGGCCTGCACGGCGCGGTCTTTTTCTTCCAGCTTGCGCTGCACTTCGGCCAGACGCTCGGTGAGTTGGCTGTTCTGCTGATTGGCACCGGTCAGGCTTTGGTTGAGCTTATTGACCTGCTCGTTGCTGGCTTCCTCCAAAGCTTTCTTTTCCGCCACTAGCTGTTCGCGGGACTTGGCCAGATCCGCGTATTGGGCTTGCAGGGCGGTGTATTTTTTTTGCGAGACGCAGCTCGGCGCTAGTATCGCGGTGGCCAGCAGGGACGAAGAAAAAAGTACTTGAGTTATGCGGCGTTTCATATGGGGGCAGTGACAGCGGCCGCCGGTATGACGGCGTGTTTGCCGTTCGGTACGTACCCGAAGCTCATCTAGTTTAATGCGTCGCGCCGGCCGAAGTTGGCCACTGTGTGGATTCTGGCGTAATTTTCCGCAGTCATTACCCCGTATTGCCGTTGTCACTCACTCGTTTAGTATTCGCCCTTGCCGTTATGGCGAATCTGTGCCCGACGGCGGTAGGCCAGCCCGATAGGCTGCCTGCTCCCGAAACGGCTTCATCGGCGAAATACTGGGTGTTCTTGCGCGATAAGCACGGCGTCAGCTTTGATGCGGCTGCCTACTTTTCGCCCGAAGCCCTGGCCCGGCGCCAGCGGCAGGGCCTGCCCGTGGCCGACACATCTGATTTCCCAATTCGGCTCGATTATCTGCGCCAAGTGCAAGCCGCGGTAGACACAGTGACGGGCACTACGCGCTGGTTCAACGCTGTGGCCTGCTGGGCCACACCCCGACAAGTGCGGGCCCTGCGGCAGTTGCCAGGCGTGCAAGCCGTGCATCCGATGCCAGCGGCTCCGCTGCAGCCGGCCAGTCGCGGGCTTATGAACGCCAGTGACGGCAGCACCACGCTCTCAGCCGCGGAGCGGCAGTTGGCCCTGCGCCAGACGCGCACCCTAGGTGGAGAAGTGCTGCACCAGGCCGGGCTCGATGGCCGCGGTATCCGCATTGCCGTGCTTGATGTCGGTTTTAGCAATGCCGACCGCCACCCGGCCCTTTCGCACCTGCTGCAGCAAAAGCAAATCGTGCAGGCGTATGACTTCGTGCGCCGCCGCAGCAGCGCCTTCAACGGTGGCGCCCACGGCACCGAAGTACTGTCCTGCCTGGCTGGCCGCTTGCCCGATGGCACTGCGCTGGGCCTGGCTCCGCGGGCCGAATACTTGCTGGCCCGCACCGAGCGGCTCACCCGGGAACTGTACAGCGAAGAAGAAGCTTGGCTGGCTGCCGCCGAATGGGCCGACCGCCACGGCGCCGATATCATCAGTTCGTCGTTGGGCTACACCGATAGCCGTTATTTTCCCGAGCAGATGAACGGCCGCACCAGCCTGGTGGCCCGGGCCGCTACCATGGCCGTGCGCAAAGGCATGCTGGTGGTGTGCGCCGCCGGCAACGACGGTGACGACCCGCGCTGGCGCATCGTGGGCACGCCCGCCGATGCTGATTCTGTCCTGGCCGTTGGCGGCATCGACCCCGATACCTGGGTGGCCACTGATTTCAGCTCCTGCGGCCCCGCTGTGGGCGGCCGGCGCAAGCCCAATGTTTCGGCCTTTGGGGTGGTGATGGCCGCGGCCTCGGGCAGCCGCTATGTCCGGGCTGAGGGCACTTCCTTCGCTACTCCGCTGGTAGCCGGTCTCGCGGCCTGCGTGTGGCAGCAGCGGCGCCAACTCACGGCGATGCAGTTGTTTGGGGCGTTGGAACAATCTGCCACGTTGCATCCATATTTTGATTACGCCCACGGCTATGGGCTGCCGCAGGCCAACCGCTGCCTGCAGCCCGCCGCGCCGGTGGCACCCACCTTGGACATCGTGGCCTCAGCTGGAAAGGTTCAGGTGATTATCCGGCCCGAAGCCACGTTGGCTCTGCGTCCGCTGCCGCTCTATTCCGATTCCACAGCCGCCGTGGGAGCCTTGGCCGTGGAGCCCCAGCGCGATAGTCCGGCGCGGCCGGGACTGGAAAAATCTTCGACCCTACGCCTACGCGAAGAGAACAGCGGCTTGCCATTGCCTTTGCCGTACCCGGCGTATTGCTACTGGCACCTGGCAGATGCCCGCGGCCGCCTGCGTCGCTACCAGGTATTGGAGGTGTCGCAGCGGGCTGTGCTGGAGCTGCCGGCCGGCACCTGGACCCCCGGCGACCTGCTGCGCGTGCATTACCGCGGCTATACCACCGAACTTATATTGCCATGAAGCCCGCCTCGCTACTTTTTTTGACGGGCCTACTCACTGCGGCGGCCGCACCGGCACTGGCCCAGCGCGCATTGCTCAGCACCGAGGTCAGTACTGACACCGCCCGGCAGCAGTTTGGGCCCAACCGCCGCCATTTCCGCCATGTGTATGTGGGGTATCAATTCGTGGTGGGGCAGCCGCAACAGACTGGCGCTGATCTACACCCTTGGGCCTCGAGCGAAATCGTGTTGGGATACCGCGAAAAGCTACGCCTAAGCCAATGGTTGTCCTTGGGGGCCGATGTGCGCTACGCACGTCTGAGTTACCGATTGGTGCAAAACAGCACGAAGATTCTGCCTACGGCCGAGCAGCACTACCGCGAGTCACTCGCTTTGCAACGCACCGACGCAGAGGGGTGGCTTCGCCTGAATGCCGGGCGGCGCGGCAATTCCATTGGCCGGTACCTGGATTTGGCTGGCTGGGGAGGCTATACCTTCGCCACGGCACATCATACTGAAAACCGCCCCAACGGCCCGCTTGGCAAGCGCGTGAGCGTGACGGCTCGTGGCTTGGACTATGTGCAGCGCTGGAATTATGGCGTGGGGGCCCGCATCGGGAGTGGCCGCTACGCCGCCGTGGCGCGCTACCGCCTTTCCGATTCGTTTCGGGGGACACTGGGGGCACGTTACCCTGAGTTGCCGCGTCTCACCCTCGGCCTCGAAATCGGAGCTTTGTTGTAAGGCCCTGCCCGGCCACTGCAACCGTGCTGATGGGCTTACGTACGGGCAAATCAATATGGCTGGTATGAGGATGGCTAGAAAAAATGGCCTTTCGGCGTCAACTAGGCGCGCATTTTCGTACATATGCCTGACTGACGAAGATCCTACCACATGAAAAAAATACTGCTCCCCATTACGTTCCTGCTCTTGTTGATCCAGGCGTCGTGCGTGACGACTGACCGCGAGGTGGGTACGGCCAATGCTGACCGTTTGTACACCCCGAAGCCCGAAGCCGACCGCAGCCGCCTGACCAGCCGCACCGTACTCCGTACGGTCCAAGCCCAGCACGAATTCTCCGACAACCGCAACAAGGACCGCTTTGTGTTGCTGCTCCAGGGCCCGAAAATCCTGGACGCTAACGCCCGCTTTCTGATCATTTCTTCCAAGGGCGACACGCTTCGCAACGAGGTAATGCCCGCCCGTGTGCTTATTGATGAGCGTGCTCTGCAAGTGGACCCGCAAGGCTCGTCGGTACGGGCCCGTGAACTGGCCATTCTGCAAGGCATGAACCGGTTTTTCACCCAGGACAAGTTCACCTCGCCAGCCATACCGCGCTCCGTCACCACGCCGCCCTCCGACACGGACCCCGAAGGCTGGCAGGCTGTGCAAGCCGACAACCGCGCTGTAGGCTTTGATTACATCGATGCCACGGGCCGCGAAAAGCGCATTGCCTACGCCAAGAAGCTTAACAAAGCCGTAGTGGTGGCTGACTAACATTCAGCTGCCCCTAACGCCCAACGGCCCGCTCCACCTACGTTGTGGAGCGGGCCGTTGCTATTCAAGGCCATGCCGGGATAGGCTTAAGCTACGCGCAGCCAGCCGATACGCCCATCGGCGTTGCGTACCAAGCGGTAGCCGCTCCATTCGCCGAGTACGGCAATGCGACTGTTAGCTGGCAGCGTATCAAGCGGCGCGGCTGTGAGAGTAGGAGTGCTGAGTAAGTCGGAAGTGGCGGCGAGGGCTTCGCGGCGTAGCACATCCGTGGCCACAGCCTTGGCGGGCACGTAGCCCAGCTGCCCGCTGGGGTCTTGCACGCGCAGCCAGTCGGCAGTAGCGCCTACCACCAGCAGCGGCGTGTTTTTGGCTAGGCCGGCCTGTTTTTTAGGGGCGGCAGTGGGTACTGGGCGCAGGGGCGTGCTGGCCGCCGTGAGGCGTACCCACTGGCCCAGCCGCTCAGGTGAGGTGCGCGGAGCGGCCGGTTCTTTGTCCGAAGCCCGCACAAACGGGAAGGGGTCCACGGCGCCATGGCCCGAGCGGTAGATGCCGAAATGCAGGTGCGGGGGCGTACTGCGGGCATTGCCCGTATTACCGACGAGGCCCAGCGTATCACCAATCTGCACTACCTGGCCGGCGCGCACGAGCTGCTGATCAAGGTGGGCGTAATAGATGTGCTGCCCGTGCACGGCATCGGCCAGCCACACCACGCGGCCGCCGCGCGGCGTCTCGTTAACGCGGGTAATCATGCCCGGCGCAGCGGCAACCACCGGCGTGCCGCGCTTGGCAAAGATGTCGATGCCCTCATGGCGGCGGGCACCGTTGTCGCGGTCAGCACCCCAGAACGAGCCTACAGCTACGTCGTTTTTACCGTGCACCGGAAATGCCAGCGAAGGGGCCCGTTGGATGCTGATGGTAAAGCGCGCCGAGCGCAACAATTCCGGCTGCACGCG
Source organism: Hymenobacter sp. FMD4 (assembly GCF_058932745.1). Taxonomy (NCBI): domain Bacteria; kingdom Pseudomonadati; phylum Bacteroidota; class Cytophagia; order Cytophagales; family Hymenobacteraceae; genus Hymenobacter; species Hymenobacter sp. FMD4. The sequence goes on along the minus strand of NZ_JBZYWH010000043.1, from coordinate 7,620 downwards.
CAGCAGGTGCTGGTGATTGTCCTCGGCCACGTAGCTGAAAGCGCGGCTGGTGGTATCGGCAGAGGCTACGGGGCGCAAGCGGCGGTTGTCGGGATTCAGCTCAAAGGCATCCACAAACACGTGCACATCGGCTGACGCAGGCTCTACTGTGAGCTTGATATTGATCCGCTCGCCAGCCCGCACGGCGTAGCGGTACGACGCCGCAAAGGCCTGCTCGGCGCGGAAGATGCCGGTTTCCTTGAAGGGCAGCGTGACTACCAGCGAGTCGCGCAGCGCCTTGTCGGCAGCGGCCAGCCAGTCGCGGCCCAGCGCCGTCTTATCCAGGCCGGATTGCTTCAGCTTGCGGGCATACGCTTCGTGGGCCGTGCGCGGTTGGCTAAAAATGCCTTGAAGCGTTTGCTGCTTGCCGCAGGAAGCCAGAAGTATAGCAAGGAATAAGAAGGGGAGAAGCCAGCCTACAGGCCGGCGCATCGTCGTCAGTTGGCGCATACCTTGGTACAACACCTAATGGAATAGGAGGGTTCGGTTGGAAACCCCAGCGCCCTTCCGCCGCGGAAACAGTATTATTGACGGCTTATTTATGCCTTGCCGTATGTTTTCCGCTGAACGTATCCTGACTATTCGTAAAAGCCGGGGCTTTTCCCAGGAAATGCTGGCGGAGCAGTCGGGAGTGAGTTTGCGTACCATTCAGCGGGTAGAGCAGGGCGACACGGTGCCGCGCGGCCATACCCTGCAAGCCCTGGCCGCGGCCCTCGGCGTCTCCCTGGATGACTTTCGAGCCGAGCCCGTGCCGCCAGCGCCCGAAGCAGCGGTTATGCGCGAAACTACTCCCGAGCTACCTGCCATTTCGGAAGCAGCCTCGCTGGTTTCAACACCTCCAGCAGCGTGGGAATATCCAACCTCAACGCTTTCTAAACTGCCCGAAGCCGTCCAGGCCGCTGCGTCTTCCAACCTGCGTCACGACCCGCAGTTTGTGCAGCTGCTCAACCTGAGTGCCCTCGGCTTCCTGATGTTTCCGCTGCTCAACATTGTGCTGCCGCTGCTGCTCTGGCGCGCCCGCCGCCACGATACCGAACACGTGGCCGGGGTAGGCCGACGGGTGCTCGGCTTTCAAATTCTCTGGCAAGTCGCCAGCACCCTGGCTTACTTGCTGCTGGTGCTGGCGCACTGGATAGCGGCGCGCTTTTTTCAGGCCGTGCTGCCCGGTACTTTCATCGGGGTATTCGTCGTCTCATACGTGCTCAACGTGGTGGCTGTGGGCTATGCAGCGCTGCAACTTCGGCGTGGGAAGCTGGATGTGTACCCGGTTCGGTTATGAGTATGATTTGCAGATTGTTATAATGAGTGGCGGCTAAATGGCGGCAAAATGACGCAGGGGCAGATGAGGCCGGCCGGTAGGTTTGCTGACGTAATCCAACCCGCTGTTCTGCTCCATGAAAACGCTCGCCAAGATTCTGCTTTCCGTATTGCTGCTGCTCGTGCTGGGTGGTATTGGAGGCTACTTTTACATGCAACAAAAGTTTGCGCCGCCGACCAATCAGCTCACCCTAACGGGGCTGCCGGCCCGCGGTATTCTGCAGTGGTTGCCTGATTCCGGAGCCCAGCCCGTGGTGCCCCATGCCGCCTTGTTGGTGCCCGTTCGCCTGCCTGGCTGCCCCCGCCAGTGCTTCCTGCAATTCGATACAGGCGCCCCGTACTCGCTGCTCTATGAGTACCCGCTGGCCAGCCTGCGCCGCCGCTATCCGGCAGTGGGCGCCAGCTTGCAGCCAAGCCAGGATACCGTCCACAATTTTCGCTTTTCGCTAGGCGGCGCCCAAGTAGCGCTGCGCCGCATCAAGGTACTGGCCCACGGCCGCAAAGAACTGCCCGCCGATACAGCTCAACCGCTCATCATCGGCACGTTGGGAACTGATGTCTTGGAAGGCCGCGTGCTGGTGCTCGACTACGCCAAGGGCCGTTTCACACTGGACACGCAGGTGCCCGATAGCCTTGCAGGCCGCGCTGAATTTGTGCCTCTGGCCTTTACCAACCGCCGCCTGCTGCTCGACGCGGGCCTGCAGGGCCGCTCCCAGCAGCTGATGTTCGACTCCGGTTCGAGTGCCTTTGCCCTGCTCACCAGTCAAGCCAACTGGGCGCAGCTGGCCGTGCCCGGCGCCCCGGCTCAAACAAACCCAACCAATTCCTTCGGCAAAAAGCTGCTGGTACACACCGTGCCCACTGCCGCAGGGCTCCGCCTGGGTAGCGCCGAGGTGCCGCTACGCACCGTCACCTACGTCGAAGGCATGAGCCTGCTGCAGCAAGGAATGATGCGTTTTTCGGGCATGATGGGCATGCTGGGCAACGAGCCCTTCGCCACCCGCACCATCATCCTGGACGTGCGGGGCGGGCGTTTCGGGGTGCTGCGCTAACCCGGGCCCGGTTCGGTTGTTTTTCGGCGGGGCCGTTACCTTTATGCCTCATTCCTCCCGCTGCCCATGAAACTCATCGAATGCCCCCGCGACGCCATGCAAGGCTGGCCGGACTTCATTCCTACTGAAACCAAAACCGCCTACCTCAACGCCCTGCTGCGCGTCGGCTTCAATACCCTGGACTTCGGCTCGTTCGTGTCGCCCAAGGCCATACCGCAGCTTCGCGACACGGCCGAGGTGCTGGCCGGCCTCGACCTGAGCCAGACCCGCACCAAGCTGCTGGCCATCGTGGCCAACCTACGCGGCGCCGAAACGGCCGCGGGTTACGGCGAAATCCAGTACTTGGGTTTTCCGCTATCGGTATCGGAGACGTTTCAGCAGCGCAATACCAACAAGAGCATTGCCGAGGCGCTGACGGAAGTGGCCCAGATGCAGGAGCTGTGCCAGCAGCGTGGCAAAGAGCTGGTGGTGTACCTGAGCATGGGCTTCGGCAACCCTTACGGCGACCCATGGAACCCCGAAGTGCTGGGCGAGTTCACCCGCAAGCTCGATGCCCTCGGCGTGCGCATCGTGGCTTTGTCGGATACCATCGGGGCTTCCACCCCCGAAACCATCATCCCGCCTTTCCGTGAGCTGACGGCCGCCTTTCCCCACATCGAGTTCGGAGCGCACCTGCACACCACGCCGCAGAGCTGGCGCGAAAAGGTGGAAGCGGCCTACGCGGCCGGTTGCCGCCGTTTCGATGGGGCCTTGGGCGGCATCGGCGGCTGCCCCATGGCGGCCGATAAGCTCACCGGCAACATGGCCACCGAAAACCTGATCAGCTACTTCGGCGAGCAGGGTGTGCCTACCGGGCTGAACTTGGAGGCGCTGGGTGAGGCCCAACGCCTGAGCCAGCAGGTGTTTGCCGGGCACTGATGCCCTTTCTCATTTTGTAATTCTGAGCCGAACCACGGACTGTATAAGTCAAGGCCCTATCCCACGCAGCCCGATTCGTTTTGCTGTGTGATGGACTTGGGCTCCGCTCAGGATGACAATCGACGGAACTGAGCTTGGCTTCAACCTGCCAAACCCCGTTAGACGTACCTTACGCCTTCTGATTACGCTTATCTGCCCATGCCTGCTGCCCTAGTCGACATCTTTATTCCTTGCTTTGTTGATCAGCTCTTTCCCGATACCGCCATGAACATGGTAAAGGTGCTGGAATCGGTTGGTTGTCAAGTCAATTACAACCCCAACCAGACCTGCTGTGGGCAGCCCGCTTTCAATGCCGGTTACCGCCAGGAAAGCCAGCAGGTAGCGGAGAAATTCCTCACCGATTTTGCCGGCGCTGCCGAGCGTTACGTGGTCAGCCCCTCGGCCTCGTGCGTGGGCATGGTGCGCAACCACTACGGCGAGTTGCTCGACGATTCGCCCCGCTGCGGCGAGTTCCCGGCCTTGCAGCGGCGCGTATTTGAGTTTACTGAGTTTCTGGTGGGCGTGCTCGGCGTCACCAGCATCCCCGGTGCTAAGCTCGCCGGTAAGTACACCTATCACGACTCCTGCGCCGCGCTACGTGAGTGCCACATCCGTGAAGAACCGCGGCAGCTGCTCGATTCGGTGGCGGGCCTGGAGCGTCTGGAAATGGAAGAAACTGAAACCTGCTGCGGCTTCGGCGGCACCTTCGCCGTGAAGTTCGAGCCCATTTCGGTAGCTATGGCCCAGCAGAAGGTGGAGCACGCCCTGGCTACCGGCGCCGAGTACCTCGTCAGCACCGATACCAGTTGCCTGATGCACTTGGATGCCTATATCCGCAAGGAAAAGAAGCCGTTGCGTACGCTGCATGTGGCCGACGTGCTGGCTAGTGGCTGGTAAAGCACACTTCTAGCTCCACTCAATCACCAACGCCGTCCAACCATTCCCTCGCATATGACCCGAGCTGAGCGCCTGAAGCAGCTGGTGTACCGGGGCCTTGACCCCAACGATGGCGGGCGGGGCTGGGAGAACTTGGTAAGCTGGATGCTGGTGCTGCTGGTGATAATCAATATCCTGGCAGTGGTGCTGGATTCGGTGACCGGCATCCACCAGGCTCATGCCCTGGTTTTTTTGCGCATCGAGCAGGTTTCGTTGGCGGTGTTCACGCTTGAATACCTGCTGCGGGTGTGGAGCGTTACTGCCCGGCCTGGCATGCAGGGCCATGGTATAAAGGGCCGGCTGGCTTACATGCTCACGCCGATGATGCTGATCGACCTGGTGGCCATTTTGCCGTTTTACCTGGCCGCGGGCAGCATGGATTTGCGAGTGTTGCGCTTGTTTCGGCTGTTTCGGCTGCTTAAAATTACCCGCTACATACGGGCCCTACGCATCATCAGCAGCGTGGTGCGCCAAAAGCGAGCCGAATTGAGCGTTACGTTGGCCGTTATCTTGGTTATGTTGGTGCTGGTGTCCAGTATCATGTACTTCGTTGAAAACGAAGCCCAGCCCGACAAATTTGCCAGCATCCCGGACACGATGTGGTGGGGCGTGGCCACGCTCACCACCGTGGGATACGGCGATATTTATCCGGTGACGCCGCTGGGCAAGATTCTGAGCAGCGTTATAGCCATTATCGGCCTAGGGCTTTTCGCCATTCCTACCGGCATCCTGGCGTCAGGATTTACCGAGCAACTGGCCAAGGACCGTCCTCAGGAGGCTCTGGGTTGCAAATACTGCCCTCACTGTGGAGAGAAGCTTCCTGAGCTGTAAGAATAAGTTTGTCCTGACTAGTTCAGCCGACGTAGCGTTGCAGGATAACGCACTCAGTGCGAAATCATGAGTGGCGCATGCGCCACTCAAATGACTGGAGCTGTGCATGGTGCTAATTTTAATAATTAATTGATAATCAACAGGTAAATCAGGAGGGCTGTATTCGTTATTTGTTTGCGTAATGAGCCTTTTTCGCCGTCACCTGAAGACTACTATAGCAATGGTATTGTATGGATCTTGGTGGGCCTTTCTGATTAACTGGTTTGTCTCCGGCTCCGCTCAGCACCCACATTCCTGTGGAGCAGCAAATGGCGGGCTTGTACTGCTGACTTTGTTACTAGCCTCCGTTTTTCTGCTGGTTTTGGGAGGCTTAATCCTGTTTAGCAAGGGGCAACGACGCAAAGACTACATAGTTTTTCTGGGTCTTACTTGCGCTCCGGTGCTAGTTGCAGTTTGCCTAACCCTAGTTTGAGCGTAATAATCAGCGAGTCAGGTCAGGAAAAACTAAAGCCCGGCTTAGACGACCGGGCTTTGGTTTAATATACCTAGTACCTAAGGGTAGTCTAGGATTTACAGCAGCGCCTTAATTCGTGCCTTCAGCCCCTCTGATGCTTCCATTAGCGGCAGGCGCACGGCGCCGGGAATCACTTCCAGCAGTTCCAGTGCGGCTTTAACGCCCACGGGGTTGGCCTCTTCGTACATCAGCGGGTTTAGTGGCAGCAGTTCAAACAGCAACTGGCTGGCAGCCTTATAGTCGCCGGCCAGGGCGTGGCGGGTCATGTCGGAGAACTTGCGCGGGAAAGCGTTGGCCAGCACTGAGATAATGCCCACGCCGCCGAAGGAGATGAGTGGGGTGGTGAGCATGTCGTCGCCGGAGATGAGCAGGAAGCCTTCGGGTTTGCTGGCCGCTATTTGCATGCACTGCTCCACATTACCGCTGGCTTCCTTGGTGCCGATGATGTTCGGGTGCTGGGCCAGCGTGAGCGTGGTTTCGGCGGTGATATTGGAGGCGGTGCGGCCGGGCACGTTGTACAAAATCACGGGCACTGGGCAAGCGTCGGCTAGGCGCTGGTAATGGGCAATGATGCCGCGCTGCGTGGGCTTGTTGTAGTACGGCGAGGCCGATAGGATAGCCGCAACGCCTTCCAGGTTGGTGCTCTGGATGGTGCGCTCCACCGCGGCGGTGTCGTTGCCACCAATGCCATACACCAGCGGCACGCGGCCGGCTACGTGCTCCTTGGCTACGCGCAGGATTTCGGCTTTTTCTTCAGTGGTGGTCGTCGGCGACTCGGCCGTGGTGCCGTTCACCACAATGTATTCTACTCCGCCATCGATGACAAAATCGAGCAAGCGGCGCAACGCAGCGTAATCGACGGAAAAGTCGGTGGGAGAGAAGGGCGTAACCAGCGCTACACCGGTACCAATTAATTTGTCCATGAGGGGCCGAAACCGTTAGTTTTGTAGGGTGAACCGGCCGTGCGAAGGTACAAAAGCGCCCGGCTTTGGTTGGTTTTTGGGCTCGATTTCCTCCTTCTAGGCCTTAGTGGCCGCTTTTCTTCCGCATGTCGCATCGTTTATCTTCCTTTCTGCTGGGCGCCGCTGCCTTAGCCGCTGGCTTCGCTTTGCCCGCTTGTAGCACCGAAAAAGCTTCGGCTACCGAAACCGATACGCCGGCTACGGCCACCGCCGAAGCTATGTCGGGTACGGCCGTGACGGCTGCCGAAGAAAAAGCCGCTGCCCCGGCCGACGTTACCACCTCCGCCCCCGACCCCAGCAGCATCCCTGCCTCGGCCGTAAACAATGCCGCCGCTATTCTGGCCCGCCCGCAGGTACCCATCCTGTGCTACCACCAGATCCGCGACTGGACCGCTAAGGACTCCAAAGGCGCCAAGGATTACATCGTGCCAGTGGAGCAGTTCAAGGCCCAGATGAAGATGCTGGCCGATTCGGGCTACCATACCATCCTGCCCGATCAATTGTATGCCTACCTGACCACCGGCGCCAAACTGCCCTCGAAGCCGGTGATGCTCACCTTCGACGACACCGACCTCGACCAGTTTACCGTGGCCAAGCCGGTGATGGATAAGTACGGCTTTAAGGCCGTATACTTCATCATGACGGTAAGCCTAGGCCGGCCGCGCTACATGAGCAAGGCGCAGGTAAAGCAGCTTTCCGACGAAGGCAACGTCATCGGGTCGCACACCTGGGACCACCACAACGTGAAGAAATACCAGGGCCAGGACTGGGTTACGCAGATCGAGAAGCCCACCAAAACGCTGGAGGAAATCACCGGCAAGAAGATTCAGTACTTCGCGTACCCCTTCGGCCTGTGGAACCCCGAGGCCATTCCGGAGCTGAAGAAGCGCGGCATGACGGCCGCCTTTGTGCTGGCCGAAAAGCGTGACCAGCAAGACCCACTGTTCACCATCCGCCGCATCATTGCCAGCGGCTACTGGAGCCCCAAAACGCTGCACCGCAGCATGGTGCA
>NZ_JBZYWH010000042.1:0-25289 GCF_058932745.1 Hymenobacter sp. FMD4 | reverse complement strand
CTTCGGACGTGGGCTCCAGTCGGGGCAGATCGATGTAGAAGCGGGAGCCTTCGTTCTCTTTGCTATCAAAGTCAATGATGCCGTCGTGCAAGCCCACGATGATTTTGATAACCGACATGCCTAGGCCGGTCGTTTTTTCACCGCGCAGGCCGGGACGCCGGGCTTTGGTAAACTTGTCGAATAGCACGGGCTGTAGCTTTTTCGGAATTCCGATGCCGTTATCGGACACGGTAAGGCGAACTTGATGGTCGAGTGGCTCAAGGCTAACCTCAATCAGTCCACCGTCGTGGGTGAACTTAATGGCGTTGGAAATGAGGTTGTTGAGTACTTGCTCGAACTTGTTTTTGTCGCAGTTGACGTAGATCGGATCGGCAGGAGCGTGAAAACGAAATTGCTTGTTGAGCTTGTTGGCATTGGCTTGATACTCCTCTACCACGGTCTGTATCCAGCGGACCAGATCCAGCCGTTCGCGCTTCAGCTCCACATTAGCCGACTCCATAAACTCCTGGTCCACGAAGTCCCGAATCAGGTTCACGCTTTCCTGGCACGTCACCTGCATCAGGCGCACCAACTCATTAAGGTTGGCATCCTGGTAGTTTTTGGACTGATCGGCAACGTGTTCGGCCAGCTGCTGCACCATAATGAGCGGGCCCGCCAAATCGTGCGAGAGTATTTCCAGGGTGGCGTTTTTCTTCGCGTTGTAGCGGTGAGCATTGTCCATGTACTCCTTGGCGCGCGTGATATCGTGCGCCGTGCCGCTGATGTAGGTTTGGCCATCGGGCATTTTTACGCAGGTGGCCGTCAGGCACAGCCACTGGCGGCTGCCGTCGGGGTGTTTCAGGCGTATTTCCAGATCCTCTACCAGCTTGCCCGACAGTACCCGGCGCATGCAACTGGTCAGGTATTCCAGGTCATCGGGATGCACGCGCTTTTTCCATTCCGGCAAGAACTCATTTACTCGGTCTGCAGGGCTGCCTATCACCCGCTCGAAGGCAGAGCTAACGTACACCACCTGACGGGATTCTAAATGATAAGCGAAATAGACGACCCGGCTTTTGGCATATAAGGGTTCGAAAAGCGCTGCAAATTCAGGCATGAGGAGGTAAGAATGGGCTTAGATGCGTGTACCGGTAAAGGTTGTGTTTCGTTGCTGATTTTTCTCGATGAAGCAGGTAAGGGCCCACCCGTGAGTTACTAGAGCGTCTTCAGTCAAAAAGTACTCGCAAAAGGCGAAATAAAGCTCAGTTGCCATCAAATACTGGCTTGTAGCACTTCAAATCAGTAGAAATGCCTAATCCTGAAGCCAGGGTTTCGCGTTTAACGGGCTATCAGACGCACCCGCGCCTGGCTTCCATCCCTTAGCCCAACGGCTTGGCTTCGTTTCTGCAATCATGCTTTCCAGCGTCAATCTTCACCTTCATTTGGTGCCAGCCGGTCGGCGCCTCGATTTTAATACCACGCCCGGCTCTTACGCTTACATCTACCGCCGCTGCCGCGACCAGCGGCAGTGGCAGTGCGTGGCCCGAAACGCGTGCAGCCCGTACCTGGATCTGACGCCGCTACCACCCGAAGCCGTACCCGAGTACATGGTGCGCTACCGAGCAGCCGATGGCTCGGTAACCGCCTCCACGCCCGTCGTGCGCGTCGATCCGGTGGGCCTGCCGGCCAGGCCCAGTTGGTTTCAATTGACCTAATACGCCGCGGGGGCTGCCGATTCCGGCAGCCCCCGCGTTGTTTTGCGGCCCTGCGGACCTCCAGCGTCGTAGCCAACCGAGCCGACGCAGTCGCATCAATGGCCGCCCCGGTGGCCGGGCTCGTATATCAGGCGCAAAAAGGAGCTCAGGCGCTGCTCGTCACGGCGCGTCGGGATGCCGGCCACTATGCCCAGCAGCAGGTTGTCGGCTACGCTCAGGCGCATCTGGGGCCGAAAGGTCATGTCCCAGTCGTTGCGGTGCCACTCTTTGTTTACCTCCAGCCCGATGAAGTTGCGGGTGCCGGGTATCATGTAGTGCAGGTTGGAGTTCAGCTGGTAGCTGAAGCGCGTGTGGCCCTGAAAGTGCTGCTTCCAGATGGGGCCGGTGTAAATGAGCGTGTGGTAGTTGTCGCCCCAACGCTTGGCCCCGACAAAAAACGGGCTGTACACGTTGCCGGTCACCGGGCGTTTGCCCAGCAGGCTGAATTGGTTGGCTTCCAGTTCGTTGAGGTACCCGACGGCCAAGGACAGCTTGTGAGGGTCGGAGACGTAATACGTGTATTGAATGGCCGTTTTTAAGCCTTCCAACCGGTTGCCGGGCCGCTGCTCAGTGCTCTGGCTCTGGCCGGAGTAGAAAGATAGCGGCACTTCCACTTCTAGTCCGAGCCGGTTGACGGGCGCCCATTCGTATTCCACCAGCAGCTCGTGCCGGTCGTAGCTATTGGCATCGGTAAGGCCCAAGCCCACGTTCCATTCCTTTTCGCCTTTGCGGGCCCCCAGGTCCCGAATGAGGTCAATGTATAAAGGCTCGGCGTGTAGCACCTTGTCAGGCTCGCGGCGTTCTTCCACCTCGGTGATGTAAAGGCTGTCGAGACGCTCGTTGCGGACCGCATTTGGAGAAGGGCTTTGGGCGACAGCGACACCGCTGAACAGCAGCCCCACGGCAATTGCGACAATGTGTTTCATGAGAGCAGGCGAAGGCAAAGGGGTAATGCAGTAGTACCCTCATAACGCGCCTAGCCCGGCAGGGTTAAGCATTTTTTGCCCGCCGCCCATGCGCCAAGCTGCCCGGTTAGGCCCCTGGCCGCATCCACTGCTAGTCTTAGCCAAAGCTGGCCGGCTCGGCATCCAAGGCCAGAATCTGCGCCCGGTAATTGGTAGGCAACAAGCTGTTCTTTGCCCACTTGCTCAGCGTGAAATGCTGCAAACGGCGGTACAGCGGCACCACTGGCGCAAGCCAGGAGCGCTGGCTTAGCCCAAGCAGCTCGCGCACGCGCTCCGGCACCACCAAGGCTTGGCCCTGCAGCAGCAGCGAGTAGCGCAACAGCCCCAGGTGCTTGCGGTATTGAGCATACAGATCGGGCGTGTATTGGCTGTACGCCAGGTCATCAAGCAAGTGCTGTTCCCGCACCGCTAGCCAACTGGCGTAGGACCGGGGCAGCTCGGGAATACCCATGCGCTGGCCCACGCGCCCAAACACGTCAAATACTTCCTGCTTTTCGGCGGCGGTGAGGGGGCGCTCCAGCAGCTCGTAGGCCTGCACGGAGTACGCAATGAGCATAAACAGTACGTCGCGATAGGCCCACGCCGGAATGGCCATGCCGCGCTTCTGCTCCACCGCCGCGTGAATGGCAGCAATGGTGTCGATGGCGCGCTCAGCGGCGGCACGCTCAGCAAACACAATCTGGCGGGCGTATTCCACGGTGGAAAACAGGCGCCCAAGCGGGTCGGCGGGCAACCGGCCGGTGAAATACAGCCAATCCACAGCCTTATTTACGGCAAACTCCGCGGCCGCACCCGCAAAAATGAACAACACCGTATCGGCCTTGCCCCAGATGGTTCGCACCACGGAGCCCTTTGGCACAAAGTATTCCATGCTCTAACAAGGATTTGGAAGGGGAGAAGAGTTCGATAACAGTGGTGATGCTAGCATTGATACGAGGTGTATAAAAGTACTTTGAATTGCAAAGTTAATACGCATAGCTTTGCCGAGCAATTATTTCCTGCAAATGCTTGAAACCTCAAAGTGTAAACTTTCGCTGATGCAGCGCAGCCGATTCAGCACAGCTGGCCTGGCGCTGATTACGGTGGTGCTGGGCTTGGCTTCGCGCCGGTTCGCGGCCGTACTGCCGGACTGGGTAGTTGCCTATGCCGGCGATGCGCTGTGGGCACTGCTAGTATTCTGGCTGATTGGGTGGCGTTGGCCACGTTGGAGTAGCAGCCGGGTAGCTTGGATGGCACTGGGGTTTGCTTTCGGTATCGAGATAAGCCAGCTATGCCAGGTACCCTGGCTGGATGCTCTACGTCATACTACCCTCGGCGCTCTGGTGCTTGGGCGCGGCTTTCTGTGGAGTGACCTGGTGTGCTACGCCCTGGGCGTGCTGCTGGCTTACGGGCTGGAGCGCACTGCACTACGTCGGCAGCTGTTTGCTGCCACGCAATGAGTATAGCTACTGGGTCGGGAGCCGTATGGCTAGCGGGCCGTAGTGGAAGGTGCGCGGCGATAATGGATGTAGTTCTGCCAAGCGGCTGGCGTAAACTGGTCGCCGATGGTGAGCTTCAGCAGCTCCGGGAAGGCGCTTTCGCCGTTGTCGCTGTTGGTCATCAGCAGCACCCCGATGCCCTGCTGCGGGAAGAGGATGGAATAGTGCTGGAATCCGTCGCCGTGACCTTCCTTGAACGCGCCGGGGCCGTACGGCGACTGGAGCAGCCCCCAACACAGTCCATAGCTCAAGGCTAGGTGGTCGTAGCGGTCCGTGTCGCGGCGCGAGAGGGGGCCGAACTGGGCAATGGAGCGAATACGCACCTGCGGCCGGAACATTTCCTGCCACGACTCGGGGCGGAGCAGTTTCCGCTGCAGCACGGCCTCGGTGAAGCGGACATAGTCGGCCGGGGTGGTTTCCAGGGTGCTGGCGCTGCGGGGCTCGTTGTCTTTGTCTTTTTCCAGCACCTTACCGTTGGTGTCGTGACCAAAACAGTAGTTGGCCTCGAACCGAGGCTGCCACTGGTAGCTGGAGTTGGTCATGCCCAGCGGCCAGAAGATCTTTTCCTGCATCAGCTCTTCCAAGGAGCGGCCGAGCTTGTGCTCCAGTACCACTTGCAGGTATACCAGGCCCTCGCCGGAGTAGCTGTAGCGCGAGCCGGGCGGCTGCCGCACGCGAAGCTTTTCGTCGGGCTCGTCCCAGCGCCAGTTGGCAAAGCCCGCCGTGTGGCTCAGGCACATGCGAGCCGTGATGCGGCGGTACAGCGTGTCGGCGCGCAGGTCGGCGTAGTTGTCGTGCCAGCGGGTTTTGGGGGCGTACTCGTAAATGGGTTTTGGGAGGTAATTCTGCAGCGGTTCATCCAGCGTAAGGTGGCCTTCCTCCACCAGCTTCAGCACCAATACCGCAAACACGGCTTTGCTCAGGGAGGCGCCATAAAACTCTGTATCCAGCTGCAGCGGCGCCCTGGATTCGGTGCTTTTCACCCCGAAAGCCCGCTGGTACACCGTGCGGTTGTTATTAAACACGGCCACGGCTATACCATGCACCCGCGCCGAATCGGTGATTTGCTCGATGCGCCGGGTCAGCTCTTCGGGCCGAATGCGGGAACCATCGAGCCGAGTGAGACGGTGGCTGCTGGCGCAGGCGCTAAGTCCAAGGATACATACTAGCAGTAGCTTGGATAAGTAGCTCATAGCTAATTGGCTGGATGTGCGGTAAGATACACATTGTGCCCAGACGCGAACGGCGTTTCAGCTGCGCAGCCTGGGACATCAACCAGCACCGGTTCCTCAAATGCTCGGGCGCTTCATGCACCGGACATGGTATCGGAACGTATGGCAGCAGGCCTTACCAACTAGCATTCAGTAGTGCCGACCGGTAATCAGGCCTCGCCTGGCGCAGCCACCAACTCATAGGAACGCAGCCGGGCCGGATAGTTCTAAATGTGCGATACCACCAATAGCTCATGGATACCGATAGCTTGGGCAAACGCCGCTGGCTGCTGTCGTACCTGGTCTGCATTGCCGATAAAAGAATGGGCCATCATGTTCTTCCAGCTACTCTGCCCATGAAGTAGAAATCTTAACTACTCATTTGTAAGCGTGCGTGGGCTGTCGCAGTCAGCCTGTGTGCGTATACTGCTCGCCCTGCCTAGAAACCTCTGCCGGGTCATTCGGTTGTACGGGGCGTTGCATTGATGCGTCGCCAGTGGCCACGACATCGTTTTCTATTTACACATTCATCTTGCATGGAATACCGTCAACTAGGTGCTTCGGGCCTGCGCATTCCGGTTCTAAGCTTCGGCACCGCCACTTTCGGCGGGGGCAATGAATTCTTTAAAGCCTGGGGTGATACGCAGGTCGACGAGGCTCGCCACCTGATCGATATCTGCCTGGATGCTGGCGTCAACCTTTTCGACACAGCCAACGGATACTCCGATGGCATGGCCGAGGAAATCCTGGGCAAGGCGCTGCAAGGCCGGCGTCAAGAGGTGTTGATATCAACCAAAGCGACTTTTCCCACGGGCAGCGGTCCAAACGATTACGGCTCGTCGCGCCTGCATCTCATCCGGGCCTGCGAGGACTCGCTGCGCCGCCTCGGCACCGACTACATCGACATCTACCACATGCACGGCTTCGACGCGCACACGCCGGTGGAGGAAACGCTGCGTACCCTCGATCAGCTGGTGCAAAGCGGCAAGGTGCGCTACATCGCCTGCTCCAACTTTTCGGGTTGGCACCTGATGAAGTCCCTGTCGGTGTCGGAGCGCTACGGCTGGGCCCGCTACGTAGGGCATCAGGCGTATTATTCGCTGGCGCACCGCGAGTTTGAATGGGAACTGATGCCCTTAGCCATTGACCAAGGCGTGGGCACTCTGGTGTGGAGCCCGTTGTCGGCGGGCCTGCTGAGCGGCAAGATTCGCCGCGGTCAGCCTATTCCGGAGAGCAGCCGCCTAGCCCAAGGTGGCGGCCAAGGCCCGCAGGTGCCCGATGAGCGACTTTTCGCCATTGTGGATGTGCTGGACGCGGTGGCCGAGGAAACAGGCAAGACCGTGCCCCAGGTAGCCCTGAACTGGCTGTTGCAACGCCCCACGGTGGTGAACCTCGTTATCGGGGCCCGCAACGAGGAGCAGTTGCGCCAGAACCTAGCCGCCGCAGGCTGGAGCCTCACACCCGAGCAGGCCGCCCGCCTCGATGCCGTCAGTGCCACCACGCCGGTGTACCCATACTGGCACCAACAGCGCTTTCCCATGCTTGGGCATACCGGCATGTAATGCCCTTGCTGTCATGGTAAGCCAAAGAAGCTGCCTAGGTTAGGCAATAACCTGTCGGCTTCTTGGCTAATGATGAATGTTATTTAAAAAAGTCATCCTGACGAACAGCAGAAATGCGCAAGCCCAAGGCCTTGCCACGCCAGCACTGGTTTCTTAAGTGGTAAGGCCTTAGGCTCTGCTCCGGATGGCAGACGAGAAGCTATGGGCGCAGTTCCCAATCGGCCTCAACATTTAGATCAAACCCAAGGCTACCTTTCGGCCATTCAAAACGATACCGTATGCAAGTCGGAATAGACAGCTTTGCCTCGCACCTGCTCAGCAACAGTGGCGGTTCCACCCTCACCGGCCAGGAGGCCATGGCGCAGCTGCTCGAACGCATAGAGCACGCCGATCAGGTTGGGTTGGATGTATTCGGTATCGGCGAGCATCACCGGCCGGAGTACCTGGATTCGGCGCCGGCCGTCATTCTGGCGGCGGCCGCGGCCCGCACCCGGCGCATTCGCCTTACCAGCGCCGTTACGGTGCTCTCGGCCGCCGATCCGGTGCGCGTATTTCAGCAATTCGCCACCCTTGACCTTATTTCGCAGGGCCGCGCCGAAATGGTAGTGGGCCGCGGCTCGTCCATTGAAGCCTTCCCACTGTTCGGCTTCGACCTCGACGACTACGACGCCCTCTTCGCCGAAAAGCTGGAGCTATTGCTGCAGATCCGGGCCGAAGAGCGGCCGCATTGGTCGGGCAAGTTCCGGCCGGCTTTGTCTGGGCAGGGCATCTACCCGCGGCCGGTGCAGCAGCCGTTGCCCATCTGGCTGGGCGTGGGCGGCACCCCGCAGTCCTTTGCCCGGGCAGGTCACCTGGGCCTGCCCCTGATGGTGGCTATCATCGGCGGCGATACCCACCGCTTCCGTCCGCTGGTGGATATATACCGCGAAGCTGGTCGCCGGGCCGGCCATGCGCCGGAGCAACTGCAGGTGGGGCTGCATTCCTTGGGCTACGTAGCGGAAACCACGGAGGAGGCCATAGAGGCCTTTTATCCCGGTTATGCCCGCACGTTCTCGGCCCGGGCCAAGGAACGCGGTGGCATGCCCGTTACTCGGCCCCAATTTGATGCGCAAACCGGGCCACTCGGTGCGCTGCTGGTTGGAAACCCTGAAGAAGTAGCGGCCAAAATTCTGCGACACAGCGAGGCGCTGGGCGGCATCACGCGGGTAACGTTTCAGATGGACGTGGCTACGCTGCCCCACGCTAAGTTGCAACAGGCAATTGGGCTGCTGGGGACCCGGGTGGCGCCACTGCTGCGTTAGGAAAGCAGCCGACGCCAATTGGTCGGCGAAGTGCTAGCCTTGCTTTCTAGCACAGTTGGCATCAGGCTACCTGCAGCTCTTCTTCGCGGTAACAATCCCAGTAGCCGTCGTTGAGCCAGTACACGTTTACGCGGTGTATCCAGCCCGTTTCAGGGTTTCGCTCCTTGAGCTGTCCTCGCCAGATGATGGTGTACGCCCGATTGAGCGCAGGCGGCTGCACCGGCTGGCCCAGATCGAAGGCGTACGTGGAAGCGGAGGCACGAAGAATAACGCTGGGGGCCGACTCCTGCTCCTCCTGGCCACCAACGGCTGGGGAGGTGCTGGGTGCGATGCAGAGCTGCTCGTGCCATGCCAGCAGCTCGCCGCACTGGGAGCACAGCGCCGCATCAGCTTCCGCGGAATCGGTGGTTATATCTACCTCGGCTGTGAGGTCGGGCGTATGGTCCGCCGCCAACTCAATGTGGTGCTGGTCAGCGGCTGTGGAGTGCAGGGCCTTACGGGTGGTTGCCATGACAGCTTAGCTAAAATTTTAACTAAAGTACGGCCTGCTAACTTTTTTGGCAATAAAGCCGCGTAATTGGGCTGGGCTACTGGGGTAGAGCCTCATGCGGGCGTCTGGGCTGATACAGCTTTTTTTTAGATACTCCGTCAGATATTGAGCCCCAAATGTCCTTTGCGCGGCAGAGAAGGAAAAAGCTATTAGACCCAGACCGGGCCGTAGTCACGCCACGCTGGATGCGATTATTGGTGCCAAAAACGGCTAAGCGCCTGCGTCCAGCGCCTGTTGCAAGGCTTCGAAAAATAGACCCACGTGGTAGCCATCGGCCAAGCCGTGATGCACGTTCACGGCCACGGGCATAAGCAGCCGTGCCTCTTGCTGGCGCGTGCGCCCGACGGAAATCTTGGGTACCGAATCGGGGTGGCTGAACGAGCGGGCGTGCGTAAGCCCTGTAAACGACAGCCAGGGAATAGCCGAGAAGTGAATCACATCGGGGCGGGCCGTTACCTCGTTCAGCCGCAAGCCGCTGCTCTGTTGAACCGCAGCCATTTCAGCTGCCAGGCCAGGGCCGAAATCAGCCAATTCAGCCGTGAAGGGCACAAAGCTAAAGCTGAAGGTATTGTCGGAGCGGGAGAGCGTGGCCGAGGCGTGGATCACGTCGTAGCAATACACCTTCCCATCTTCGATGCGGTAGCGGAAGGCTTCCACGGCATTGACGGCTTTTAGCACGGCGTGCAGGTACAACTGAAAAAACGGCACGCCCAGGCGTTTGGCGCGGGCATAAGCCTGGGTGACGTCGGCATCGGCTACCACGCCGAAAAACGGCTCTTCAAAGGCAGAGAAGAAGGCAAAATGCTCCCGGCGGTTCCAGCTTGCCAGGTCGAGTAGGTACTTCATGACCCGGCAAAGGTAGCGGAGGACGGCTGGCGAAGTCGCCGAGTGCTTACTAGAAAAATAGCCCTTGGGCTGTGTAGCCAGGCTACAGATCTTTAAAGTGGCGGAGCTAGCGCGACTTACGCTGCACTATACTTTCACCAATGGCGGCGCTCCACGACTTCGTAAGGGGGGCCTAATCAGGAGTAGGTTAGATACGTCCGACGAAGGCAGTGACGGGGCCTGGCAGCGAAGCCCGATTACTTGTTTTAGCGCCCAACGTACTTCAGACCTTTGGGAATGAACAGCGGCCCCTTTCGATACACATCCACATAAAGACGAAGCGTGTCGCCACCGGCAGTGCGGAAGATGTAAGCATCGAGCAGCCCGCCTTTGCCGTTAAGCGGCTGACCCGAATAGCGGTTGTTGAACTGCACGACTGGTGACTTGTAAGCAGGGGCAGATACCGTGGCGCGGCCTAGCAATTGTAGCGGTTGATCATCCAGAGTACGGAGCGCACTTAGGAAGAGGCTTGATTGCCTTATGCTTTTTTCCAGCCCACCTTGTTTCAGCAGCAATGGGTTTTCGGCAGTATATCCGTAGAGGCTGTCAGGCGCGGGAGGAGGAGTAAGAAGTCCCGTTTGCGCGTAGACGGCAGGCGCAAAAAGTAATAACAGAGCAAATAAAAAAGCTTTCATAACTGCAACGGATAGAAAGCATTTATGGCATCTGAGCTTCCTTCTGCAGCACGAGTTTAATGCAGTGTAATCAATATCTAAAGTTGATTCGGGTTTGCGACTTGCCATTTTAAGCAATGAGAAGCAGGTAGTCTGGAAACGAATTGGAGTTGGCGCGGCGGCGGAGATTGTATCTCCACCGTATGACCCGTTGCCAGTTACGCGGCGCTAAACTCGCCCCAGAGCCTGTTATGCACTTTTCTGGCAAAGAATGCTTTGGGGCCGGAACCCAGTTAGCCTAACCTTAGCTGGTTATCGAAAACGACTTCTTCATGTTACAGCGGGCTGCTAATGCGCCCGGGCGGTTGCCGAAGCAGGAACGTTCAGCTGGTGGCCGCGTTAAAAGCGGCCTTCAAGGCCTCGGTTTTGCCAAGTGAGGCCACCAACTCGTAGGAGCGTAGCCGGGCCGAGTGCTCGTAGATATGCGACACCACCAGCAGCTCATCAATACCAGTAGCTTGGGTGAATGTCTGCACCTGCTGGCGCACTTGCTCGGCATCGCCGATGAAGGAATAGGCCATCATCTGGCGCACGGCTTCTTCCTCCAGCTCGTTCCAGAGCCCGCGCATGCTGTCTACTGGTGGCCGAAGCGGGTGGCTGGTGCCCCGAATGATGCCCATGGCCAGCTGGTAGAACGATGTAGCCAACCGCTCGGCCTCGGCGGCGGTATCGGCGGCGATGATGTTCACGCAGGCCGCAGCATAGGGCTGGTCTAAGTATTCCGAAGGGCGGAAGTTTTCGCGGTACAGGAGCAGGGCGGCTTGCAGCTGAGCTGGCGCGAAGTGGCTGGCAAAGGCAAAGGGCAGGCCCAGGTAAGCGGCCAGCTGCGCGCTGTACGTGCTGGAGCCCAGCAGCCACACCGGAATGTTCAGCCCCTCGCCGGGAAACGCCCGCACTTTACTGGTGCGGTTGTCGGCCGAGAGGTAGGTCATCAGCTCCTGCACGTGCTGAGGAAAGTCCTGTACCGAGCCCTGCAGGTCGCGGCGCAGGGCCATGGCCGTAAGCTGATCGGTACCAGGGGCGCGGCCCAGGCCCAGATCGATGCGGCCGGGGTACAGCGAGGCCAGCGTGCCAAACTGCTCGGCCACAATAAGAGGAGCGTGATTGGGGAGCATGATGCCGCCCGAGCCCACCCGAATGGTGGACGTGCCGCCCGCAATGTGCCCAATCAGCACCGCCGTGGCCGAACTGGCAATGCTGGCCATATTGTGGTGCTCGGCTAGCCAGTAGCGCTTATAGCCCCACCGCTCGGCGTGTTGGGCGAGGTCGAGGCTGTTGCGGAAGGTATCAGCAGGGGAGTGACCGTCCAGCACCACGGCCAGGTCGAGGATCGAGACGGGCAGCTCGGCAAGAGAAGCAGGCATGTTAATCGGAAAGATGAAACGTTTAAACAGCCCGGTGGGGCAGGAAGTTTACGTGGGTGGGCACCCGGGGGTAGATGCCCTCATTCGCCAAGCGTAGGTTCTGCTCTGCAATAGCTGCTGAAGAAATGGAAGAGCAGCTCCTATAACGTAGCGCGGACGGGTTAGCGCTGGGTAATAAACACGCGTGGCAGGAATAAGCACTTTTCCGTACAAGCCATCCATGCGTCAGTTTCTGTTCATTTGCTGCTTGTTGCTGTGTGCTGCTTGCTCTGATAAGGATGCCCCGACGGTTGTTGGGCCGCAGGGCGAGCAGTTTACCCGCCGCATTGTGGCGCGGGGGCTTAGCAACCCCTGGGAAGTAACCTACGGGCCCGATGGCTTTCTGTGGGTGACCGAAGCCCGGAGCTACAAGGTGAGCCGTATCGACCCGAGCAGCGGCGCCAAAACGGTGCTGCTCGACCTCAGCCCGGCCCGCGAGTTTCCGCGTTACGACCTCATTCCTGATTCGCTAGATGGTGGCAAGCCCTGGCCGCAGGGCGGCCTGATGGGATTGGCGCTGCACCCTCAGCTCTTGCAGGGCAAGCCTTACGTGTACCTGGCCTACGTCTACCGCTACGCCGGCGCCAAGAAGCCGGAGAAGGGCGGCCTGCCCCATTACGGCGCCCACCGCTTCACCACGCGGCTGGTGCGTTACGAGTACGATACCCAAGCCCGGCTGCTCAGGCGCCCAGTGGTGCTCTGCGACACTATCCCCGGCAGCAACGACCACAACGGGGGGCGCCTGCTCATCGCGCCGGTGCAGGGCCGTCCTTATCTGTTCTACAGCGTAGGCGATATGGGAGCCGGGCAGTTCGATAACGCTGGCCAGCCCAACCGCGCTCAATCCGTAGGCAGCTACGAAGGCAAACTGCTGCGTTTCCTGTTGGAGGCGGACCAGGACCAGCCCGGTACCGACGCCTGGATTCCCAACGATAGCCCTTTCAACGCCGCGCGGAAAAGCGCAGTGTGGAGCTACGGCCACCGTAATCCGCAGGGTATGGCCTACGCCGCAGTGGGCGGCGTGGGGCGGCTCTATGCCTCGGAACACGGCCCGTACTCCGACGACGAAATCAACCTCATCGAGCCGGGCAAAAACTACGGCCATCCGCTCATCATCGGCTCCGCCGACGGCAACTACGATGGACTGGCGGCCGGCACCACGGAGCATGCCACGCTGCCCGGCCTCTGGCACACGGCTTACCCCTTCATCCGCAGCGAAAAAGCCACGGCCGCCGCGCTGGGGGCCGATCTGTACCGCGACCCAATCAAAAGCCTCTATCCGTTGAGCAATCAGTTCCTGAAGGCCCTGATGGCCCACGTCCGCGCCAACGAACCGAAGGAGCCTACCTGGCCCTCCGAAGCGCCCAGCAGCCTTGCTGTGTACACCGGCGCGGCCATTCCAGGCTGGCAGAACTCCCTACTAATGCCCACCCTCAAAACCGGCAAACTCATTCGCCTCAAGCTCCACCCCAACGGCACGACCGTAGCCGGCGACACGCTCACTTACTTCCGGCTGCCCGTGCGCTACCGCGACGTTGCCCTCTCGCCCGACGGCCGTAAAATCTACCTCGCCACCGACAGCACGTCCGTTACTTCAGGGCCATCCAAAGAAGACCCGCAGCAGGTTTCCTGCCAAGGCTGCATCGTGGAGTATGATTACCGCGGCAGCAGTGGCCAAACAGGCCAATCCAAGCGAGAAATCCCTTAGCCGCCGACGATCAGTAACGCCCGCCTTCGGTGGTAAATCTGGAGATTGACTACAGCAGCTGGACTTCGAGTACCAGATCATCCGGGTCGATCAACACCCAGTTGTCACAGTCGGGGAGGGGTATGTAGGGCTGCAAATCCTGTCCTTGCAGGTACGCTTTGTAAGCCTGCGGACCGAGCTTCACGATGAGCTGGTAAATGTGCTGTGCTCCTGATCCACCGCCTTTTTGCCGGCCTTGGTCTATCCAGGCCCGTAGCATGATCTGGCGCGTTTGCTGCACCTGTTCAGGCTGATAATCTTCCGGCCACTCGGGTTCCAAAACGCCGTCGCACCAGTAGCGGCGGAGGCTTTTGTCGCGTGAGCGACTGAAGGTATGGGTGAGTTGGTATTCGAGGTAGTCGTAGAAAGCCGCGTTAAGCATAGGCTGAATTTCTTTTTGACGCCGCAAAATCGGCTTAAGTAATTCTCTAAAAGTAAACGTAGACTCCCTGAACGTCCTGCTGAGCTTGTCGAAGCATCTCTACCGCTTCGTCGAATAGTAGCAGGAGAAGCAGTAGAGATGCTTCGACAAGCTCAGCAGGACGTTCTGTTTTTGTACGCTGCTTAACACAGGTTATAAAAGGCGCCGAGGCGAGGCTGACCTCAGCCCGGAATTGGCCAAGCTCGGCCGTGGTTCGTATAAGATGTTTGCCAGTGAGGCTTGGCTGGTCCACGCCTGCTTTTTGTTTCTCTAATTTCAGAAGTCACGTGCCTACTACCCCCAACTTTCCGCACCAAGCCAACGACGAAGCCCCGAAACCCGGCACCCCGGGTGCCAACGACGGCTCAAACGACAACCCCGACGAGTTCAGCGAGTTTCGCCGGTCCGACGCGCCGCCCACCGAAAACTACGCCAGCGAAAGTGCGCAAGCCGACCCCACGCTGCAGCCCGGCCACGTAGAGCAAAACCAGAACCCCGAAGCCGTTCGGGCTGCCCAAGATGCCCCCTACGACAAGCAGCGCGACGCTTGGGCCGAAGACGACCCGCGCTACGGCAGCGGCCCGCGCCCCGTACCGACGGACGGGCCAAAGGCAGACGAATAGGTCAGCCATTAATGCAATGCAAAAGCCGCGCTTCTTCCGGATGAAGGAGCGCGGCTTTGTTTGTTAGGAATCCTGCTGGCGCGAGCTTCGCTAAACTTACGTCAGTTAAGGGAGCAATTCAACTCCAAGCTTGAGCTCCAGCTGACATGTACTGGCGCGAGTTTAGCGCAGGGTAACTCGAGCCAGCTTATGATGCGAGTTTTCAACTCGCCCGTTATGACGAATACATCGAACAACGCGGTACCTACTTGCCGCTGGGGTGGCAGTGGAAGCTCAGCCTCGATATCATAGGAAGTCACGAGTTAGGCTGCGCTAAACTCGCGCCAGTTGGGGCAGCGGGCTACTGCAGCGTCTGTAGCACGGCCAGCAAAGCCGAAAGGATGATAAGCCAGTGCAGCACGATGTTGGCGTAGAGCTTGCGCAGCAGTACGAACAATACTCCCAGGACCAAGCCCATCCCGAAAAACCACAGGAACTGGTCCGCTGCCTTCAGGCCGTGTTGCGCTACAAAAGGCAGCGCCGCCAGCGCCACGCTCAGCCAGCGGTTCAGCCCCCGGCCCCGCAGCGCACCAATGAGAAAACCCCGGTATACCAGCTCCTCGGCCAAGCCCGCGAGCAAGGCCATCAGCACAAAAACCAGCCGCTGAGGCAATGAGATAGGGGAGATGTTGGCGAAATCGGACAAGCGGGTAGCATCTACCTGCGCGCCGGCCATGGCACTTTCTACCAGCACCACCAATGCCCCTGCCACTACCAGGTAGCCCAGTATCAGCAGTGCTGACTGGCGTCGATTGAGGCCGTAGCCAATCTGCTGAAGTGAGTATCCCTCCGAGCGCAACAGGCGGCTAATAACCCCGATCTGGAGCGCGTACCAGCCGCAGATCAGCAGCCAAAAGGCCGTGAAAAAATCCAAGCCGGTGCTGGTAAAGACATCGCGGCGCAGCAGTAGCAGCGACAGAAGCGTGGAAACCAGGGGAAAGCCCAGCGCCACGAGCAAAATTTTGGAAAGGGGCAGGCGAATGTCGGCGGGAGAATGATCCATGCAGCAAAACGGAAAGAATGCCGCAATGATACCGGGCCAGCAGCAGGGTGGAGTTACCAGATGGTAATTGCTACATCCGCTCCGCCCGAATCCGGCTCAGGCTTTGAGGGGTAATGCCGAGGTAGGAGGCCAAGTATTTGAGGGGCAGCCGTTCGGCACCGGGGCGGGTGGCCAGCAGCTCCAGATACCGTTGCTTCGCTGTTTTGGTGAGCAGATCAATTTGCTGCTGCTGCTTTTCCATGTAGGAATGCTCGGCGGCGGCTTTGGTTATCTTCTCGCCATGCGCCCCAGCAGCAAACACGCGCTGAAAGCTGCTGTGCGAGACGGTAAACAGGGTGCTGTCCTCAAACAAGCGAACTTCCAGCGGTGAGCTTTGCTGCAGCGTGAAGGAAGAGTAATCGGCCAGGAAGTCATGGGCCAAGGCAATATCTACGCACACGAAGTTGTGCTGGTGCCAAAGCAGGGTGCCGCCGCTTCCCTCGATGAGGAAGTGCAGGTGCCGAGCGGTGCTATGGGCCGGCTTCAGCACCGTTTCTTTGGGTAGCTGCTGGGTGTGGCCCAGTTTCTCGAAGTTGCGCCACACCTGCAGATCCAGTTTGATCAGTGGGTCGAAAAATTGCTTGAGCAAGTCGGCGGTCATGGGCTAAGCGGCGGGCCTAAGCGGGTGTTATAGGCATAGGTAAAGGAGGTAATTCGTGCGGAAGCCGTACCCTCCGCCCAAACGCCGTACCTTTGCAGTTCCTGCGCTGCAAGGTATCTACATGATTTCCATCTCCGACCTCGACTTTCACTTCGGTGCCCGTACGCTCTACGACGGTGCCAACCTGCACATCAAGCCCAAAGACAAGATCGGCCTTATCGGGCTGAACGGTCAGGGCAAATCCACGCTGCTGCGCCTGCTGGTGGGCGAGTACAAGCCCGATGGCGGCAGCATCTCCATGAGCAAAGACGTCACGCTGGGCTTCCTGAACCAGGATTTGCTTAGCTACGACTCGCACGAGCCCATCCTGGTGGTGGCCATGCAGGCCTTCGCCGAGGCCCTGGACCTGCAGAAGAAAATTGATGCGGTGCTGCTGGAGTTTGAGAACAACTACACCGACGACCTCGTCGACAAGCTGGCCGCGCTACAGGAACGCTTCGAGGCGCTGGGCGGCTACACCATGCAGGCCCGCACCGAAGAGATTCTGGAAGGCCTGGGATTCACCACCGAGGAGCTGCAGAAGCCGCTGAAGCTGTTTTCGGGCGGCTGGCGCATGCGCGTAATGCTGGCCAAGATTCTGCTGCAGGAGCCCTCGCTGTTGCTCTTGGACGAACCGACCAACCACTTGGACTTGCCCTCCATCAAGTGGATCGAGAATTACCTGGCCGACTACGAAGGCGCGGTTATCATCGTATCGCACGACCGTGAATTCCTCGACAACACCACCAACATGACGGTGGAGGTGACCGGCGGCAAGCTCATTCCGTACGCCGGCAACTACTCCTACTACCAGGAGGAAAAGGCCCTGCGCGACGAGATTCACCAAGGCGCCTTTGAAAACCAGCAGGCTGCCATCCGGCAGGCCGAGCGGTTTATTGAGCGCTTCAAGGCCAAGGCCTCCAAGGCCAAGCAGGCCCAGAGCCGCCAGAAGATGCTCGATAAGATGGACCGCATCGACTCGGTAGCGCCCGAGGCGGCCAAGGTGAACTTCTCGTTCCGCTTCTCGGTGCAGCCCGGCCGCCACATCCTCCGCATGGAGCACGTCACGAAGAAGTACGGCGAGAAAATCATCTTCCGCGACACGAACGTGCACATCGAGCGCGGCGACAAAATTGCCCTGATCGGCGCCAACGGTAAGGGTAAATCCACGCTGATGCGCTTGGTGTCGGGCTCGGAAGCCCCCACGGCTGGCACTCACCAGCTCGGTCACAACGTGATTATGGCCTTCTACGCCCAGCACCAGCTGGAGTCGCTGAACGTCGACAACGAAGTGCTGCAGGAGATGGTGCAGGCCGGCTCCAAGCGCAACGAAATGGAGCTGCGCTCGGTGCTGGGCTCGTTCCTCTTCACCGGCGACTCGGTATTCAAGAAAATCAAAGTGCTCAGCGGGGGCGAGAAAAGTCGCGTGGCCCTGGCCAAAACGCTGATTTCGGAAGCCAACTTCCTGCTGCTTGACGAACCGACCAACCACTTGGACATGCAGTCAGTGGGTATTCTGATTCAGGCGCTGGAGCAGTTTGAGGGCACTTTCCTGGTCATCAGCCACGACCGTTACTTCGTGGAGAACGTGGCCACCAAAATCTGGTACATCGAGGATTACCAGCTGAAGGAGTACCCCGGCACCTACCACGAGTACGAGCAGTGGCAAGAAGAGCGGGCCAAGGAGGCCAAGAAGCTCGGCCTCACGGCCCCGGTAGCGCCCAAGGCCAAGCCCGTGGAAGTCAAAAAGGAACTCAGCCAATCGGAGCGCGAAACCACCCAGCGCGAGCTGAAGCAGGTGAGCAAGCAGCTGCAGGAGGTGGAAGCCCGCGTGAGCAAGCTGGAACAGGAGCTGGCCGGCTACGAAAAGCAGCTCGGCGACCCGAACATCTACAACAACGCCGCTCAGCTGAAAGACGCCACGGTGAAGTTTGAGCAGGTGAAGAAGGAGTTGGGCAAAGTGAACGACCAGTGGAGCGAGCTGGCCGAGAAAGTAGAAGAGCTGGAAGGCAAGCTGTAAGCTTGCCGAGGCTGATTGAATAGGAGGGGAGCCAGGCGAAAGCCTGGCTCCCCTTTTTTGTTTGGTTGCCTTATTCTAAATGGAAACAGCCGAACATGCAGCATTATTCAAGTGCTCATTCAGCAGTAGCATTTACAAATAAGAACGTCGTGCTGAGCGCAGTCGAAGCATCTCTACTGCGTCGCCTGGGAGTTATTAACGAAGCGGCAGAGATGCTTCGACAAGCGGACGCCAGATAAAGTATGACGGCCTATTGGCTGCGGTTACTTCTGAACAAGTACTTATGATCGGCTCAACCGTTGTCGAAGCTGCCGATAGGTCACAGCCATCGGTGCTCCATTCAGCGCTGTAAAGCCTCAAGCGGAACAGAACGGAACAGTACAGGAGGGTTTGGGCAAGGCGGTTTTCTTTCTTGGGCCTGTACTCATCCCAAGGGCTGCAAAGCCGGCTGCCATGAAGCTCCAGAACCGCTTGTTCCTACCCGCACTGCTGTGGCTGCTGGCCACGGGAGCCGGTGCGCAGGTGCGGCGGCCGGTGCCCGATAAGCTGGTGGTGCTCACCTTCGACGATGCGGCCCTGAGCCACGCTACTTACGTGGCGCCGCTGCTGAAGAAGTACGGTTTCGGAGCTACGTTTTTCGTCTGCGAATTCCGCGAGCCGCCTTTTTCCGACAAGACCAAGTACATGAGCTGGGAGCAGATAGCCGGGCTGCACCGCATGGGCTTCGAGGTGGGTAGCCACACGCTCACGCACCGGCACGTCGACCGCATGACGCGCGAGCAGATCGGGGCGGAGCTGGACTCCATCGAAAGCCGCTGCCGCCGCTACGGCATTGCCCGCCCGGTCACCTTCGCCTACCCCGGCTACGACACCCACCCGCTGGCCTTGGAAGTGCTGCAGGAGCGCGGCTACCTTTTTGCCCGCACCGGGGGCGCCAAGCAGAACTACATCCGCGCCTACGAGCCCGTCCAGGACCACCCGTACCTGATTCCGAGCTTCTCTACCACTGGCACCAACCGCCAGCAGGTGTACGACGCCCTGCAGCAGGCCAAGGACGGCCGCGTGGTGGTGCTCACCATCCACGGCGTGCCCGACGTGGCCCACGACTGGGTGAGCACCCCGCCGCCGCTATTTGAAGAATACCTGCGCTACCTGCGCCACCACCGCTACCGCGTCATTGCCCTGCGCGACCTAGCCCGTTATGTGGACGTGCCGCAGGCGCTGAAAGCCCGAGCCGCCGCGGCCACGGCCCACTGATCCTGCCATTTAATCCTTCCCATCCATGTTTGCAGCAGTTACCAAGATGAGTTTCGCGTGGGCGCTAGTAGGTGGTGGTCTGCTGCTGGCAGCTGACGTGCAGGGGCAGCAGAAGCTGGCTACCGGTAGTCAGAAGCCCATGCCCGCCGAGTGGCTGGATCAGGACACCGGCCATAAAGTGATGCGCCTCACGCCCGACGACGGCAGCAACGCCAGCTTTTACTTCCACAACCGGCCCTTTGTGGCGGGCAAAGGCAGCGAGGGCGACCGGATGGTGTACTACCACACCGATGAGAAAGGCAAGCAGCTGCGCCTCGTCAATCTGAAGACGCGCAAGGTGGAGCCGCTTACCCGCTACTTCGCCCAGGTGCAGGGCGAAATAGTGGCCCCGAAGCGCCGCGAGGTGTTTTACCAGACGCACGACACGGTCTATGCTACCCACGTCGACTCGAAGAAGACTCGGCTGGTATACGTATTCCCGGCCGACTTCAAGGCCAGCATCACCACGCTCAACGCCGATGAAACCCAGCTGGGCGGCGCCTGGGGCACTGAAGAAGAAAAAGAAATCTACCGCCAGTACCCCGAAAAGCACGATTTCTTCACCCGCATCTACGAGGCAAAGCTGCCGCGCACGCTGTTCACGGTGAGCACGCAGGGCGGGCAGCTCACCAAGCTCTTCACCGACAAAGCCTGGCTGAACCACGTGCAGTTTTCGCCCACTGATCCGCGCCTGCTGATGTTCTGCCACGAGGGCCCCTGGCACAAGGTAGACCGCATCTGGACCATCAACACCCAGACCAAAGAGGTGAAGCTGGTGCACAAGCGCACGGTGGAAGGCGAAATTGCCGGGCACGAATTTTTCAGCCCCGATGGCAAAACCATCTGGTTCGACAACCAAAAGCCGCGCAGCGTAACCTTCTACCTGACCGGCACCGACGTGAAGACCGGCAAGGAGAAAATGTACCAGATGGAGCGCAATGATTGGTCGATTCACTTCAATATCTCACCCGACCAAAAGCTCTTCGCCGGCGACGGCGGCAACGCGGGCCAGGTAGCCAAAGCGCCCGATGGCATGTGGATCTACCTGTTCCGGCCCGAGGGCGACAAGTTTCGCTCCGAGAAGCTGGTAAACATGCAGCAGCACGGCTACAAGCTGGAGCCCAACATCCACTTCTCGCCCGACGGCAAGTGGGTCATCTTCCGGGCCAATTTTGAAGGTCAGAGCCAGGTGTACGCAGTGGAAATTGCTAAAGCCGCTTCCTGATCAGTCCATTTTGTGCTACCGGTCATCATCCGAAACTTCCCCACCCGATGAACGCTCAACCTCTTTCCGCCATGGACCGCCGCACGTTCGGCCTCACCCTCGGTGCGCTGTGCGCCGGCCTGATGCTGCCCTCGTGGGCTACGGCGGCGCAGAAGCTGGCCAAAAAGAAGGACATCCTCAAGACGATGACCCTGGCCAACGACTACTTCATGCAGAAGTGGCCCGACCCAGGCAAGGAAATCGTGACGAACAAAACGCGGCCGAGCCACATCTGGACGCGGGCCGTGTACTACGAAGGCCTGATGGCTCTCTACGGCATCGATAAGCAGAAGCGCTACTACGACTACGCCGTGGACTGGGGCCAGAAGCACCAGTGGGGCGTGCGCCGCGGCGTAACCGACCGCGACGCCGACAACCAGTGCTGTGGGCAGACCTACATCGACCTTTACAACATCGACCCCAAGCCCGAGCGCATCCAGGAAATCAAGGCGTGCATGGACAACATGGTGGCCACCGACAAAGTGGATGACTGGCACTGGATCGATGCCCTGCAGATGGCCATGCCAGTGTTTGCGCGGTTGGGCGTGCTCTACAAGGACAACCGGTACTTCGAGAAGATGTACCAGATCTACGACTACTCCAAAACCAAGCACGGCGGCAACGGCCTCTTCAACGCCCAGGACGGCCTGTGGTGGCGCGACAAAGACTTCGTGCCGCCTTACAAGGAGCCCA
The DNA here is from genome assembly GCF_058932745.1 of Hymenobacter sp. FMD4. Taxonomy (NCBI): domain Bacteria; kingdom Pseudomonadati; phylum Bacteroidota; class Cytophagia; order Cytophagales; family Hymenobacteraceae; genus Hymenobacter; species Hymenobacter sp. FMD4. The sequence goes on along the minus strand of NZ_JBZYWH010000042.1, from coordinate 3,742 downwards.
ACGGCGAAGACTGCTACTGGAGCCGCGGCAACGGCTGGGTGGTAGCTGCTATGGTGCGCGTATTGGACATCATGCCCAAGGACGCTCCGCACCGCCAGGAGTACGAGCAGATGTACATGGCCATGATGAAGGCCCTGCCGCCGCTGCAGCGCCCCGACGGCTACTGGAATGTGAGCCTGCACGACCCGACGCACTTCGGCGGCAAGGAGCTGACGGGCACCGCGCTTTTCGTGTACGGCATGGCCTGGGGCATGAACCAGGGCCTGCTCGATGCCAAGCAGTACATGCCCATCGTGACCAAAGCCTGGAATGCCATGGCCAACGAATGCGTGCACAAAAACGGCTTCCTGGGCTACGTGCAGGGCACCGGCAAGGAGCCCAAGGACGGTCAGCCCGTGACCTACACCAGCATGCCTGACTTCGAGGATTACGGCCTCGGCTGCTTCCTGCTCGCCGGCACGGAGCTGTACAAGATGAAAGCGGTGTAGCACGAAAGCTCCCCTCCTCAGATGAGGAGGGGATGCCGTAGCGCAGCTGCGGCTGGGGTGGTTGACTGGCGTCCGCGCCGTTTGCACGATTACTCTAGCACGTCCTGCTGAGCTTGCCGAAGCATTTCTACCGCTTCGTTGCTGATGTGCAGGCGAAGCGGTAGAGATGCTTCGGCAAGCTCAGCATGACAGGCGCGAGAAGTAGATCTAGTTTTCAGCTCTAGCCTTTCAACCACCCCCAGCCCCTTCTCATCTGAGGAGGGGGACTGGCTCTAGCCCTGGCTTACTTTTAGAACTTCCGCTTTCCATGAGAAATACCTTCGCTCTTTCCCTGCTGCTGGCCGCTGCGCTATCCCAATCGTCGGCCCAAGCGCAGGCGCCGCGCTGGCCGGAAATCACGCAGCAAAACAAGCCCTGGACGCGCTGGTGGTGGCAGGGCAGCGCCGTCAATCCGCAGGACCTCACGCGCCTGATGACGCAGTACCAGCAGGCAGGCCTGGGGGGCTTGGAAATCACCGCCATCTACGGCTTGAAGGGCGCGGAAAATCAGTTCATCGACTTCCTCTCGCCGAAGTGGATGGATATGCTCACGCACACGCTCAACGAAGGGCAGCGCCTGGGCTTGGGCATCGACGTGGCGCAGGCTTCGGGCTGGCCGTTTGGCGGGCCGTGGGTGTCGCCCGACGATGCCTGCAAGTACGTGGCCTATCAAACCTTCACGGTAAAAGGCGGCGAGCAGCTAAAGGAGCCGGTGATGTTCATGCAAAAACCCATGGTGCGCACCGTGGGCCAGCCCATCGACATCAAGCAGCTGGCCGACCCCATTACCCTGAACAAGAACCTACAGCTGCACGCCTTCGACCAGGTGCGCTTCGAGAAACCACTGCCCCTGCAGACGCTCATGGCCTATTCGGGTAAGGGCCAGGCCGTGGACCTCACCAGCAAAGTAGCCGCCGATGGCAAGCTGAACTGGACCGCCCCGGCCGGCGGCAACTGGACGCTGTACGGCGTATTTCAGGGCTGGCACGGCAAGATGGTGGAGCGTGCCGGCCCTGGCGGGGAGGGCGACGTCATCGACCACTTCTCCAAAGCCGCCACCCAGAACTATCTGCGCCACTTTGACGAGGCGTTTAAGGGTCGCAACGTGAAGCCTATTCGGGCGTTCTTCAACGATTCCTACGAAGTAGACGACGCCCAAGGCGAGGGCAACTGGACGCCGCAGCTCTTTGCCGAGTTTCAGAAGCGCCGCGGCTACGACCTGAAGCAGCACCTGCCGGCCCTGTTTGGCAAGGCCGCCGAGGACGAAAACAAGCGCGTGCTTAGCGACTACCGCGAAACCATTTCGGAGCTGCTGCTGGAAAACTATACCCGCACCTGGAGCGACTGGGCCAAGACCCACGACGCGTTGATTCGTAACCAGGCGCACGGCTCGCCGGCCAATATCCTCGATTTGTACGCCGTGACGGACATTCCCGAAACAGAAGGGGAGAACCTGCTGCGCATCAAGTTTGCCTCCTCGGCCGCGCACGTCACCGGCAAGCCGCTGACGGCAGCTGAATCGGCTACCTGGGAGAATGACCACTTCCTCTCGAGGCTCTCTGACGTGAAGAAGGCGATGGACCGCATGCTGCTCGGCGGCGTGAACCACACCTTCTACCACGGCACCAACTACTCGCCGCAGGCGGCCGCGTGGCCCGGCTGGCTGTTTTACGCGGCCGTGCACTTCAATCCGAACAACTCCTTCTGGCAGGATTTCAGCCAGCTAAACCGCTACGTGGCGCACTGCCAGAGCTTCCTGCAAGCCGGCCAGCCCTCGAACGACGTGCTGGTATACCTGCCCATTTACGACTCGTATACCCTCCCCGGCAAAGTTCTGCTGCAGCACTACGACGGCATTGACCACGGTTTTAAAGGCATGACCGTGGGGCAGACCGGCGAGCAGCTGCTCAAGCGCGGCTACGGCTTTGATTTCATTTCCGACAAGCAGGTGCAGCAGGTAAAAGGCGCCGGCAAAGCTCTGCAGACGGGTGGCGCGGCTTACCAAACCATCCTGGTGCCCGAGGCGCACCTGATGCCGCTGGCCACCTTGGAACAACTGCTGAAGCTGGCGCAGGGCGGAGCTACCATTGTCTTCCAAAACCAGTTGCCAGCCGATGTAAACGGCCTCGGCAACCTGCCGGCTCGCCGCGCTACGTTCAAGAAGCTTATCGGTCAAATCAAGTTGGGGGCCGCGGCTGGCGGTGTGCAAAAGGCTGCCGTGGGCAAAGGCACGGTGCTGGTAGGCAAAGACGTGGATCGGCTGCTGGCCGCAGCCGGCGTAAAGCGGGAAGTCATGGTGGACAGTGGCGTAGAATTCATTCGCCGCCGCCACGCTAAGGGGCACTACTACTTCCTGGCCAACTGGGGCGATAAGCCCGTAGAAGGCTGGGTGCCGCTGCAAACCGCCGCCAAGGCCGTGGCCCTCTACAACCCCATGACCGAGAAACTGGGCATGGCCGCCACGCGCACCTCGGCCCAGGGCACGCCGGAAGTGTACCTGCAGCTGGCACCAGGCGAGTCGTGCATTCTCGAAACCAACGAAGCTGGCGTAAACGCCCCGGCCTACGCATACCAGCGTTCCGCCGGCACGCCGCAGCCGCTTACGGGCACTTGGACGGTTAATTTCCTGGCGGGTGGCCCGCAGCTGCCGGCCAAGGTGGAAACCAAGGAATTGGGCTCGTGGACCAATTTCGCCGGTGATGCGGTGAAGAAGTTCTCGGGCACAGCAGCTTACACGCTCTCATTCCCGATGCCTGCCGGCAATGCCGCCGACGGTTGGCTGCTCGACTTAGGCCGCGTGGGCGAAAGCGCCCGCGTGCAGCTCAACGGCCAGGAACTGGGTACGCTGATCGGGCCGACCTATCAGGTGTTTATTCCGAAAGAGCAGCTGAAAGCCGCCAATACGCTCACCGTAAACGTGAGCAACGGCATGGCCAACCGCATCATCGACATGGAGCGCCGCGGCGTGGATTACCGCCAGTTCTACAATATCAACATGTCGTCGAAGCTGAAGGAAAACCGCGACGAAAAGGGCCTGTTCACCGCTGCCAAGTGGGAGCCGAAAGAGTCCGGCCTCATCGGCCCGGTGACCCTCACGCCGACGACCACAAAGCCGGAAAAGCTGCAGTGAGTAGTTCCACCCCTAGCCCCTCCTCATCTGAGGAGGGGCTAGGGGTGGTTGACAGGCTAGAGCTATTCCTCGGGTCTGTCCTGCT
>NZ_JBZYWH010000041.1:0-26394 GCF_058932745.1 Hymenobacter sp. FMD4 | reverse complement strand
TTCAAACAAGCCAAACAGCTTGCCCTGAATCTTTTCGATAATGGTGCCTAAGTCTTCGGGGCGGCTGACGTAATCCAGCTGGCTGACATCTACGATGAGCAGCTTGCCGTCTTTGTAGCCACTGATCCACTTCTCGTAGTGCTCGTTGAGGTTGCGCAGGTACTCGATGCGCATGTTGTTCTCGTAGTCGCGGCCACGCTTTTCAATTTGATGAATGAGCTTCGGCAAATCGGCTTTCAGGTACAGTAGCAGATCCGGCGGATCCACCATGCTAATCATTGATTCAAACAGGTTCAGGTAGTTCTGAAAATCCCGCTCAATCATCAGGCCCGACTCGTGCAGGTTGGCCGCAAAAATGTGCGCGTCCTCGTAGATGGTACGGTCCTGAATGACGCCTTTGCCCACCGCTTTCATTTCCTTGATGCGCTGCGTCTGGCGAAAGCGGCTATTGAGAAAATATACCTGCAGGTGAAACGACCACCGGGGCATGTCGTCGTAAAAATCCTTTAGGTAGGGATTGTGGTCTACGTCTTCGAGAAACACTTCCCAGTTGAAGTGATGGGCCAGCTTATGGGCCAGGGTGGTCTTACCGGCGCCGATGTTGCCAACGATGGCGATATGCATGAGCAGAAGCGAAATCAGAATGGAGCCTGCAAAAGTAAGGCAAAGCGCGCAGCTGTTCAGCTTGTTTGTGCTGACTTAGCGCTAACATTTAAAATATTGTATCTTATTGATATATGGCTTCTTCTCCCCCTTCCAACCGCCCCGTTCGGCCCTTGCATTCCGTACCCGAGTTGGTGCATGAGGTAACCGATGACTATGGCCACTTGGTGGCTGAGTTGAGCTACTATCCGGCTGAGCGCATGCTCTACGCCCGCTGGCATGGTCACCTCACCAGCGAGGCGGTTATACAGGTGGCCACGGCCAGCCTGCCCTGGCACGAAAAGCTGCATCCCCTCGGATTGCTGAACGACAAGCGCGACACCACCGGCGACTGGGGCGACGCCATGGCCTGGGTTGAATTTGAATGGATTCCGCATGCCAAGGCCAATGGTTTGCAAGCCTTTGCCTACGTCATCAACGCCGACACGATGGTTTCCCTCGAAAACGCGGCTCTAATCGACCAGATTCGGCAGCAACTGGAGTTGCAAATGTTCTACAGCGTGGGAGCGGCTTGGAGATGGCTACGGCAGCAGGCCCTACGTGCCGCAGCCAAATCGTCGGCAGCTTAGTCGTTGATTGCTTTCTTAGTCTGCTTGGCCTTTTCCAGCGTGCGGAACTCGGCTTGCCAGGAGCGGATGCGCAGCCGCTCGTCAAGGCTGATTTGTTCCCGTACCTTCTCATAGCGCTGATTCAGGCGGGTGAGTACGGCGCTGGCTTGCGCCCAATCTTCTATGGTCCAGTCATAGCGGTTTACGCGCACGTAGTCGATAAAACGGCCGTAGAGGTCGTGCATCTCGCTAGCGCGAGCCGTGTTTAGGTTGGCTTTTTCGCCGAGCATTTCGTCCTGCACCTGCTGCTGCGTACGGGGCTGTTTGGCCTGCTCTTCCAGCCGGCGCTGGTTGGTTTCCCAGTTATGGTAGCGGCTTTTGAGGGTGCTGTACTCGCGGCGCGATTGAACCGAGAGGCTATCGGTGGCGCGGTCGAGGCGGGCGCTTTGGCGGTCGTACTCGGCCATGGTCTTAGGCCATTCGCGGCGGGCTCCGGTTTCGGCGCGGTCTACTTTATCGTTCACCCAGTCGCGGAAACGCAGCAAATCACGCTCCACAGGTGATAGTTTGGGGTCATTAGCCGAGGTTGCCGGTTTCGTCTGCTGGGCCGATGCGGCGACGGGTGTCAGCAGCGCGGCAGTCAGAAGGGTCGCAACGGAAAAGAATACTCGCTTCATGGTGGTAAGGGGTATGCTGTTCGCGGCGCTTGCGGCAGCACCGGGGATACGGTCGCCTATCCCGAAATTTCGGGCCAAACCCGCCGCTGACGCGTAACAACGTGCAGGATTTCGCAAATTTAGGCCTTCATTGCGTCTTATGCCCGATTCAGCCGCCGCTCCCGTAGCCATTCAGCCCGCCACCCTGGCCGACATTCCGGTCATTATTGAGCTGGCCGAAGCCACCTGGGAGCCGACCTACCGCTTCATCATCTCGAAGGAGCAGATCGACTACATGTACCGCGTTATCTACACGCCCGCCTCGTTGCAGCGGCAGATGACCGAGGATGGCCACCGCTTTCTGCTTTTGCACTACGAAGGCTATCCGGCAGGCTATGCTTCCTTCAGCGCTCGTGCTGCCGAGCCCGCGGTGTATAAGCTGCACAAACTGTACGTATTGCCTTCGCACCAGGGCCGCAACCTCGGCCAGCAGCTAGTGGGTGCCGTAGAAGAAGCAGCGCGCCAGGCGGGCGGCGAATGGTTGGAGCTAAACGTCAACCGCCACAACCCCGCCCTAGGCTTTTACGAACGTATGGGCTTCCAGCAGCACCGGGAGGAAGACATTCCCATCGGCCCGTACTGGATGAACGACTACGTGATGCGGAAGCACTTAAATGGCTAAACGGCCACGCAACCAGGTAGCTAGTCGGACAAATCAAGCCCGTAACATGCGCTGTCTAGCACATGCTGTTTCAGTCCTTGCCTCAATTTGACCATTTAACCATTCAACTCATGCCCATCAAACTCACCGTCAATAACAACGGCTCTTTGCGCGTCGAAGGCGAAGACTTCGAAATTGTGGATGCCCAGGGCCAGCCGTATGGGCTGGGCGGACGCACACTCGTGAGCATCTGCCGCTGCGGACTCTCCAGCCAGAAGCCCTTCTGCGACGGTTCGCACAAAGGCCACTTTGAGCACAACGCTGTAGCCTTCGACCTACCGCCGAAAAAAGTCTAGGTACAATCAAAGTGAGAGCGGGGTGCTCGGCCACATGGCCGAGCACCCCGCTCTGTTTTATTGCAAGATGCGGCTAGGCCTGCTCGAAAAGCTGATTAATCAAGCTTACATACTCCTGACGGGCCTCGTCCTGGCTTTTGCCGTTCAGGCCCGCCCAGGCATCATACTTGGCAATGGCTTTGAAATCGAAGCCGCCGGGCCGGTCGCCGCTCACGTCGCCCTCTGAGGCTTGCTTGTAGAGCGCGTATAGCTTGAGCAGCGTCATGTTATCGGGCTTTTTGGGCAGTTGTTGGGCGCGTTGGGCAGCTTGTTCGAATTCTTCCTGAGTAGCCATGCGGGTGCGAAGTGTGATGGTGAGACGATTAGCGGGCCATGGGTTTGGGGCCTGCGAGAAAGGTACGTAATCCAAATATTTTAGTCGGCATGCAGCATTCTTTTGTAGCGTATCTTCCCGGCTCTTATTCCCGAAGTTTTCCCGTTGCTGTGCTTATGAAGCTGACCTCTACCCTACTGCTGGCGGCAAGCCTACTGACTGCCGGCCCGGCGCTGGCCCAAAAAACCTACCTGCACTGCGGCCGCTTGCTGGATGTGCGCGCCGGTAAGTTGCTCACGGAGCAAACCCTGGTCATTGAAAACGGCCGCGTGCAGGCCGTGCAAGCCGGCTACGCCGCCGCGGCCGGCCCCACCGACAAGGTTATCGACCTGAAAAATCGCACCGTGCTACCCGGCCTCATCGACTGTCACGTGCACGTGGAGGGCGAAACAAACAAGGACAACCAACTGCAAGGCTTCACCCAAAACCCCGCCGATGTAGCTTACCAGGCCGAAGCCCACGCCCGTACCACGCTGATGGCGGGCTTTACGACGGTGCGCGACCTGGGCGGCTCGGGCGTCAACATTGCCTTGCGCAACGCTATTAACCGCGGGCAGGTAGCTGGCCCACGAATCTTCACCGTGGGCAAAGCTATCAGTGCCACCGGCGGGCACATGGACCCCACCAACGGCTACCGCCTCGACCTGATGCGCATGCCCGGCCCCACCGACGGCGTAGCCAACGGCCCTGACCAGTGCCGCCAAGCCGTGCGTGAGCAATACAAGCGCGGCGCCGATTTGATCAAAATTGCTTCCACCGGCGGCGTGCTATCGGTAGCCAAGGACGGCTCAGCTCCGCAGTTTACGGAGGATGAAATCCGGGCCGTGGTGGAAACCGCCCGCGACCTGGGCCTCACCGTAGCCTGCCACGCCCACGGCGCCGAGGGCATGAAGCGCGCCATACGGGCGGGCGTAACCAGCATCGAGCATGGCACGCTGATGGACGACGAAACCATGCGGCTGATGAAGAAAAATGGCACCTGGTATGTGCCTACCATCACCGCCGGTAAGTCTGTAGCCGACTCCGCCGCCAAGTACCCGAACTACTACCCGCCGCTGGTGACGCCCAAGGCCTTGGCCATCGGCCCGAAGCTGCAGGGAACATTTGGCAAGGCTTACAAGGCCGGTGTTAAGATTGCCTTTGGTACGGATGCCTCGGTGTTTCGGCACGGCGTGAATGCCTACGAGTTTCAGTACATGGTGGAAGCCGGCATGCCGGCGCTGGAAGCCTTGCGCGCCGCTACCCTGAACGCCGCGGAGCTGCTGGGCCAAACGGCTAACCTCGGCAGCCTCGAGGCTGGCAAGTTCGCCGACGTGGTAGCCGTGGATGGTGACCCGCTGCAAGATATCAGGGTGATGCAGCGCGTACGCTTCGTAATGAAACAGGGCGCGGTGTACCGGCAGGAGTAATTGTACTGAGCCAGCCTTTGTCAACCGTTTATGGCCCAATGACCACCTTACTTCATCGGGCTCTGCCCGGCCAGAAGCAGCTGTTTTCAGTGGCTATTCTCCGTTCTGAGAATGGATGCGCTATTTTGCTGCAGGCGTGGGGCACTTTTTGCCGCCGCTGAAGAATACATAAGCTCTGATGTACCTTGAATGGCGGTCGGTTTCAGCGACTAGCAGAGCCTATTTTGTAGCCGTGAATCACATTTCATTTATTCAATCCTTCCTTTTTTTATGATCAAACACTTTACTCGCTCTCTGCTGCTGCTAGTACTGAGCTACGTGGCAACCGTGGCACCGCTCGCCGCTCAGGTGCTGGACCCCACCTTCCAAGCTATTACGCCCAAGATTAGTGGCACTTATAGCATTCCGCTGGCATGGGGGCATGCGGTGCAGCCCGATGGCAAGCTGCTTATCGGCGGAGGCTTTGATTTTCTGAATGGCTCTTTCGGTGGCAAACTCCGCCGGCTAAATGCAGACGGTACCACAGACGCCACGTTCAATCCGGGCGGCCTTGGCCCGCACGGCTTTGTACAAACGATTTTGCTTCAGCCCGACGGCAAAATTCTCATTGCCGGTGGCTTTACCGCTTACAATGGTGTGCCCGTCGGCCTATTGACTAGGCTGAACGCTAACGGTACGCTTGATGCTGGCTTCAACGCCGGCAACCGGGGAGCCAACGCGCAGATTTTTTCGATGGCTTTACAGTCCGACGGTAAAATTTTACTTGGCGGTACATTCACTGAGTACAACGGAGCCCCGGCGGCCGGCCTCATCCGCCTCAACGCCGACGGCACTCCCGACCCCAACTTTACAGCTGCCGGTCCATCCACGAGCAGCCCTGCTTACCCCGGCATCCGCAGTGTGCTAGTGCAGACCGACGGCAAAATTGTAGTGGGTGGCTTGTTCACCGACTTCAATGGACAGCCTATCGGTGGACTGGTGCGCCTGCAGCCGAATGGAACCATCGACGCCAGCTTCGCTTCGGGTACCATAAGCAATGGCACGGGGGTATCGGTGGTAGTGCAGCAGCCCGATGGAAAGCTGCTGGTGGGCGGCAACTTTACGCAGCTTAATAGCCAGCCTGCTCGTTATCTGGCCCGTTTGTTATCAGATGGGAGCTTTGACCCGACTTTTCAAACAGGTACCGGACCGAACAACTCGGTATCGGTTATATCCCGGCAGAGTAATGGCGATATACTCATCGGCGGCACCTTTACCCAGTACAACGGCGTAGCTCGTGGCCGACTAGCCCGTCTTTCGCCCACCGGCCAGCTTGACGCTCAGTTTGCCACCGGGACCGGCGTGGGTAACACGCCTTCGCTTCTCTCGATGATTACTGGCATCAGCGAGCTAAACGGCCAGCCGCTGCTGGTTGGCAACTTGTACGCTTACGACGGCACCTTCGCGGGCGGCGCCATCCGCCTGACAAGCACCACTGGCACCCGTGACCAATCGTTTGCGCCTATCTTCGAAATGCGCGGCGCCGTTACGCAAGCGGTTCCCTTATCAAATGGCCAGCTACTGATCAGCGGCAGCATGACGGAGCTGAACGGCCAATCCTTGGGTAGCGGCAGCGCCGCCTCCGATCTGCAGCGCCTGAACGCCGACGGAACACGTGATGTCAGCTTTCCTGCTGGCTTGCAGGGCACGGTATCAGCGGTGCAGCCCAACGGCAGCTTTTATCTGGCAGGGGGGACAACACGGCGTGTATTGCCCTCGGGAGCCGTCGATAACTCCTTCATGGCTCCGTCTTTCACCAATTCCCAGGGCTTTCAGGTGGTACCCCGCGGCCTGGTGGGGCAGCCCGATGGCAAGATCATCGTGTACGGCAACTTCGCCGCCGTACAAGGCAACAGCGCTTATAATGGCTTGGTACGCCTGCTTGCTAGCGGCGCTGTGGATCCGTCCTTCACGCCTTACTCCAACCTCAGCAACCGTACCGTAGCCAATGTAGTAGTGCAGCCTTCGGGCAAGCTGGTAGTAAGTTATTTCGACGCCAGCTCCCCCGTAGCGGACTACCGCCTGCTGCGCCTTAATGCCGACGGCACGCTCGACAATTCCTATGCTCCCGTTTTCACGGCGCCCGCCAACGTGCCGGTGGGCTACGGCCTGCTGGCACAACCAGATGGTAAACTATTGCTCTCGTCGACTTCGCTCACGGCAGTAAACGGCCAGCCGGTTTCTTACGGAGCGGTGCGCCTGACCGTAGATGGCCAAGTCGATAATACCTTTAATAGCCTGAGCGGTTTCTACTTTTTCCGCGCTATACAGCCAGATGGGCGCTATTTTGTCACCATTAGCGGCACCAATGTAAGCCAACCCCTTACTCCCGCTGAGCGCTACAACCAACAGTTGCTACGCCTGAACCCCAACGGTTCTGTAGACAATAGCTTTGCGGCGGTGTCTATCCCAGGCGGTCAATACATAGGTGATGACGTCCTTACTGGCGTAGCTCTCCAACCTGCTGATAATAAAGTACTGGTCTACGGCAGTTTCCGCTACGTAGCCGGGCAGGTGCGCATCGCGCTGGCTCGCCTCACCAATACCGTCGCGGCCACCACTCGCCCAGTTGCGACTGTGCTACCACTGGAGGCGTATCCTAACCCTACCAGTTCGCGCCTGTCGCTGAACCTGCCCAAATCAGCCCAGGGCCAACCGATAGAGTTGCTTGATCTGCATGGGCGCGTGGTGCAACGCTGGGTTCTACCGACGGGCCAGGCTCAGCCCATACTGGACCTAAAGGCTACTGCCGCCGGCCTGTACTTGCTGCGCCTCACCACTCCCACTGCTGTATACCAGCAACGCGTGGCCATACGCCGCTAATCATTTATGCTTGCTTTCAAAAAAGGGCCGCAGCTAACGCTGCGGCCCTTTTAGCTAATTTATAACCCCAGCGGCCACAAAACGCGTATGGCAGCAGGCCCCTTACCCCTCTGCTATGAAAACACCCAACGTCGACAACCTCGTCAAGAAATTCCTGCAACATCGTCTCACCTTGGCCTTAGCGGAAAGCTGTACCTGCGGGTGGGTGGCAGCTCAGCTTGCCCCGGCCGAAGGCGTCAGCAATGTGCTGCTAGGTTCGGTGGTCACGTACCACGGCGACGCCAAACAGCGGCTACTGGGTGTCAGAAAGAAAACGCTGGAAGAATACTCTGCCGAAAGCCAGCAAACCACCAATGAAATGGTAGAAGGCTTGCACAAACAGCTATCGGCCGATGTGTGCGTGGCCATTACCGGCCTGTTCGGGGCCGGTGCCTCCGAAACGCCGGATAAGCCTTCCGGGACCATCTTCGTTACCATCCTGATAGAAGGCCGCGCCCATGAATACCGGGAAGTGCTGAAAGGCCCCGTTGAGAAAATGCGCGACCAAGCGGCCGACTTTATCTATGGCAAGCTTGATGAGCTGCTCGACCGCTTGCAGGAAAGCCCCAGCGAAACCGTAAAAGGCAGCTAAACGGCAATTAGTGATAAGCCGACAGCCCAGTGCCAAGGTTGGCGTTCGGCTGTCGGCTCATGTTTTTATCTCATCCATCACTCACTGATTCCGCGGCCGGCCTAGCGCGAGCCGCAGATTCGTGCGCACCACGTCCCCGATGGAGTCGCAGCGGTCGAACTGCGTGGTTTGGTGGTGCAGGTTCAGCTCTTTTTTCAGCTGCGCAATCTTGTCGGGCGGCGATAGTTCTTCGGCGCGCATGCAGTCCACCAGGTCCTTGAGACGGTAACGCTCGGCGCGGGCGCGGCGGGCCATCAGGGTTCGTTCTTCGGTCTGGTACTGCCGGATGGTCTCGGGCGAAAGCAGGGCCCGCACCAGCTCCACCACGGGCTTGTTGTCGCGGAAATACTGCGGCAGGTACATGGCTTTGTGTCCCTCGTAGCTCTGCTGATCAAAATCGATGGCGCGCACGCGATACTGCTCGTCTTCGAAATCGGGCGTTACATCGATGACGTAATTATAGGAGCGCATGTCGCCGAGCAGGCGGGCAAAACACCGCTCGTTGAACTTCACAAACTCCTTGGCAATACGCACTTGGTTGAGGTGCGGACGGTCGAGGCGCGTGCGGATAAAGTCGTCGCCCGGGATGCCAGCAATGTGCTCCTCGATCAGCGTATCGCCCGCCACCAGAAAGTTGATACTATTGGGTGACAGCAAATGCTCCAGTTCCAGCCCGTACACCCGCGAAGCATCGGCGCGCTTCACGTAGAAGTAGTCGTAGTTGTCGTTGAACTGGTTGACGATGCGCACCCGAAAGGGATTGGAATTCCCGAAGCGGCAATAATCCACTCGGTCGGCAATCAGGTGTTCGGAAAAGGACAAGTCCCCGTCGGTCTTTAGCAGTGCGTACACCTGGGTTAGCCCCTGGCTTAGCTCCAGCAGCGTGTGCGGCTCGTAGTGCACCGTCTCCCAGAGCGTGTCTTTGCCCTGACGGTCGAGCAACGGAAACGAACCGGTGGAGCGCAGCAAGTCGCCGTAGGTCACGGGCAGACGTGTTTCACGGTCGTACTGGTGCAGGTACTGCCGTAGCGGCGTGCTGATGCGGTACGAAGGCTTCTTTTTGGAAATTTCGTTCAAGGCAGGTGGCAGCTGATGAGGTAACAGCTGACAAGAACGAAAAATGCTCGTTTTCGGCCGACCAGTCGCTACGGCTTCCCTTGGCCCCTAAGCAGCCCACCCGCGTTGTGGTACGGCACGGTGGCCTTTTTTTGTACTACCAACGCCAAAAAATGCCGAACTTTAACCACCTGATTTCGGCCTTTTGGCACTTTGTCGATGAAAAAAGTTCTTCTTTCCCTTGCGCTGGTGCTGCTCGTGCCGGTGCTGTCGCCCGGCTGGGGTTTTTTTGGTCACCGCACCATCACGCAGGTAGCCGTGTACGCGCTGCCCTCGGCCATGCAAGGTTTTTATTTCCGGCACATGCCCGAGCTGGTAAAGCTCTGCACCGCTCCCGATGAGCGTCGCAACGACGACCCGACGGAAGCCAGCAAGCACTTCATCGACATGGACCACTTCGGCGACAATCCCTTCGGGATGATGCCCAAGGACTATGACAAAGCCGTGGCCAAGTACACTGCCGATACGCTCAAGAAGTACGGCATCGTGCCGTGGGTAGTGCTGGATGTAAAAGACAAGCTCACGCAGGCCTTCAAGGAACGCGACACCACGGCCATCATCGCGCTATCGGCCGACCTGAACCACTACGTATCCGATGCTTTCGTGCCGCTGCACACCACCGAGAACTACGACGGCCAGCTCTCTAAGCAAACCGGCATGCACTCGCTGTGGGAATCGAAGCTGCCGGAGATGTTCATCTCGCAGTACAAGCTTCACGGTGCCGATGAAAAAGTGGAATACCTGAATGATCCGCAGAAGGCCATTTGGAAGGTAATACAGGAATCATACGGCTTCCTGGGCGCCACCTTTGATTACGAATTGGAAATCAGCAAGGGTTTCACTACCGAAAAGAAGTACTCTTACTCGCACAAATACGGCAAAACACGCCGCTCTTACTCCGATGCCTTTGCCACGGCTTACAACAAGAAAGTAGGCGGCATGGTGATGCACCGCCTGCGTGGCGCCCCCATCATGGTCGCTTCGATGTGGCTCACGGCTTGGAAGGACGCTGGCAGCCCAGACCTGAACGCCCTGATGAAGCCCGCCAAGCTCAGCAAGGATGAAAAGGGCCTGCTCGACGAACAGCTGACGGCTTGGAAGAAAAACCTGCTGGTGGAGCAGAACATGCTGCTCTCCATGCAAAAGGAAAAAGCACCCGATAAGCCCGAATTCATGGCTGATGGTGCACCCGCCAATGCGCCGGCTGCCCCTGGTGCCGCTGCTCCAGCCCCCGACAAGGTAAAAACCAAGGAGAAGCGCGAAGACGACAAGGGCAAGGAGAAGAAGGAAAAAGTCAAGACCAAGAAAAAGGAGAAGGAAGACGACAACAGCCCCTTCGGCGATAAATAAGCGTCTACCGTATGTTTGTCCCCCGGACCTGCTCGTAGGTTCGGGGGATTTTTGTTGATGCCATGACCGCTGCCTTCCTCCGTCCCACCCTGGCCCAAGCCGCGCTGGCCGTGCTTATCCTGGCCACCGCCGCCTGCAATCAGCAACCGCCCGCCGAGGAAAAGCCCGCCGAGCTGACCGGCGACGGCTCCGGCCGCCCCGGCCCCGACCTTACCGCCATCAACGACAGCAATGTGGTAGCCATCCTGACCAAGTATGGCCAGGAACATCCCGAAACCGAGGTGCTTATCAAAACCGACATGGGCAACGTGAAAGTGCGCTTGTTTAAGGACACGCCGCTGCACCGGGCCAACTTCCTGCTGCTGGCCAACAAAGGCTACCTCGATCAAACCGTGTTTTACCGAGTGGAGAAGGGCTTTGTGGTACAGGGCGGCAACTCTGACAAACGGACCATCAAGCTGAGCAAGTACCACCTGCCGCCCGAAATCAAGCCGGAATACTTCCATCGGCGCGGTGCCCTGGGCATGGCGCGTTACGACGACGAGAAGAACCCTGGCCGTCTGTCGTCCTCACACGACTTTTACTTCACGGTGGGCAAACCCATGCCCGCCGCGCAGGCTCAGTCCGTGGCCGGACGTAAGCTCACGCCCACGCAACTGAAAGTGTACGCCACCGAGGGGGGCGTGCCGGCCCTGGATGGCCAGTACACCGTATTCGGCGAGGTAACCGAAGGCATGGATGTGGTCGAGAAAATCAACCAAGTGCCCGTGGATGCTTACAACTGGCCCTTAAAGGATGTGGGCATGCAGCTCCAGATTTTGAAGTGATAAATCCTGCGTCATTCCGAGCCTTGGCATGGAACGACAGGGTTGCTAATCCATCTTTACTCACCCCGCCGGATCCGCACCAGCTTAGAACGCTGCGGATCGGTGGGGTCTTCTTTCTGGTACTCGGCTAATTCCTGGCGGGTGTACGCGCGCACGGCCTGCGGCGCAAATACGTCCTTGTTGCGCACATCGGCATCAGCCGTGGTGGCGGGCTGCCGGGCGGGGTTCGTCAGCACCGTATCGGGCGTCACGCGGAAGACGCGGTAGAAATAGAACTGCTCCTGCGTGCCGCCTTCCGGGAAGAAGCGAACCACAAGCACGTCACCGACTTGCGGATTGGCTAGGTATTCGGCAGTACGGTCGAGGGGTGGGGCGGGTAGCGCCAGCGTGGTGGAACGCGTTTCGGCAGTGGTGGCTTCCGACTCGGTGGTTTTGTTTGGCTGGCAAGCCGTCAGCAGAACAGCGAGGACCAGCACTGACGTCAGGTAAGTAGACATGAGCAGGTTTTACGGAAAGGTCAGCTGATTAGCGAAAAAAGGCGGCTCGCAAGTAACGCGAGCCGCCTTTTCACTTTCAATCAGTCGATCAGCTTACCACACCTTGGCGCGCTCCTGCTGGGCGCGCACCATCTTGGCGTTGTCCTTGCAGCCGAAGGCCTCGTAGAACTGGGGCATGTTCATCAACGGGCCGTTGGTGCGGAACTCGGCCGGCGAGTGCGGGTCCGTCAGCACCTGCTGGCGCAGGTACTCGGGGCGGGCGTTGGTGCGCCACACCTGAGCCCAAGCCAAGAAGAAGCGTTGCTCCGGCGTCAAACCGTCGTACTTGGGCGCATTGCCGCTTGGGTACTGCTTTTTAAGCTGCTTCTGCAGGGCCGTGAAGGCGATGCTCAGGCCGCCGAGGTCGGCCAGGTTCTCCCCCATGGTCAGCTTGCCATTCACGTATACCGAGTCCAGCGGCTGGAAGGCGGAGTACTGCTGACCCACCACGGCGGCGCGGGCCTCAAACTTGGCCGCATCTTCCTTGGTCCACCAGTCCTTGAGGTTGCCCTCGGCATCGTACTGCCGGCCCTGGTCGTCGAAGCCGTGGGTGATTTCGTGGCCGATGACGGCGCCCATGCCGCCGTAGTTCACCGCGTCGTCGGCTTTGGGGTCGAAGAACGGCGGCTGCATGATGCCGGCCGGGAACACAATCTCGTTCATCGATGGGTTGTAGTAGGCATTCACCGTGGGCGGCGTCATGCCCCACTCCTTCCGGTCGATGGGCTTGCCAAACTTGCTCACGTTGTCTTTGTACGCCCACATTCGGGCGTTAACAACGTTCTGCAGGTACGACTCACGCGAGATGGTCAGGGCCGAATAATCCTTCCATTGGTCTGGGTAGCCAATTTTCACCGTGAAGGCATTTAGCTTCTTCATGGCTTCCTTTTTGGTGGCGTCGCTCATCCAATCGCTCTGCTGAATATGCTCGCCCATGGCTTCCTTGATGTTGGCCACCATTTCCATGGCCTTGGCCTTGGCTTCGGGCGTGAAGGCGCGGTCTACGTAAAGCTGGCCAAAAGCTTCGCCCAGAGCCCCGTCCGTGGAGCGGATCATGCGCTTCCAGCGCGGTTGTTGCTTTTTGGCGCCGGTGAGCACCTGCGTAAAGCGGAACGACTCGTCGCCAAAAGCCTTTGGCAAGGCCGGTGTCAAGCTCGTCGCTAGGTGCCAGCGCAGGTAAGTTTTCCAGTCGTTAAGCGGCTCGGCTTTGAGCGCGTTGCTGGCCTCCTGGAAAAATGCGGGCTGGCCCACAATCACCTCTTTAGCCGCGCTTAATCCATTTTGCTGCATCATGGCCGACAAACCCAGGTTGGGGAAGCGCTTGTTGGCTTCGGCCAGGGTCATCTTGTTGTAGTTGGCGTACGGGTCGCGCAGATCCACACGGCTCTTGGAAGCCTTAGCCAAGCGCGTTTCCAGGCGCATCACTGTTTCGGCGTTCTTCTTGGCCGTAGCCTCGTTGTCGCCGAGCAGCTTGAAGGTGTTGGTCAGATACGTCATGTACGCCGTCCGGATGCCTTTGGAACGAGCGTCGTCTTTCAGGTAATAGTCGCGGTCGGGCAGCGAGAGGCCGCCCTGGTACAGGTTCACGGCATACTGCGTGCTGATTTTGTCGTCCTGGCCCACATAGGCATTGAACAGGGCGCCCGTTTGCAGCATTTGTGCACGGGCAATCTGCGTTTGCAAACCCTTCAGGTCTTTTACGCCGCTGATGCGTGCCAACTCGGGCTGTAGGTACTTCAGCCCAGCCGCCTCGATGGCCATGGTATCCATGGCGGTGAAGTAGTAGTCACCTACTTTCTGCGCGTTGGTGCCTTTCTGGGCGCTGGTGTTGGCGGCGGCTTCGTCCAGAATCTGCCGCATCACGGCGTTGTTCTTGTCGGCCAACTCGTTAAAGGAGCCCCAACGTACCTCGGCAGCCGGGATGGGGTTGTTTTTGTACCAATTGCCCGACGCAAATTGGTTGAAGTCGTCGCAGGCTGACACGGATTTGTCCATGTTGCTTACGTTCAACCCTACACCCTGCGGATGAGCCTCTTCCGTGGGGGCAGCTGGGGTGGTCGGAGCAGTAGCAGCAGTGCTAGCCGTTTTGGAGCTGGAAGCACAGCCTCCCAACGCCAGAGCGCCCCAGGCAGCAGCGACCAGCGTCACGCGGTTGCGATTTTTCATATGTAAAACAGGGAGTGAGAATGAGAATGGGCTGGTAAGGTAGGGAGAGAGTAGCATTTTTGAGGCTTCTCTCGTATCAGCAGCCAAACCATCCTCTCGCCTAACGCGCTATTCTCAGTACCAATCAGCCCCTATCTTCGGCTCGATGAAGCAGCCCAACGAACGTTACCGCAACTTCTTTCAGGACGTATATGAGGTGGTGCGTCTGATACCACCGGGCCGCGTATCCACGTACGGGGCCATTGCACATTACCTGGGCAGCCGCAGTGCCGCCCGCACCGTAGGCTGGGCCATGCAAGCGGCCCACGCCCTCACCGGGGAGCAATACGTACCCTGCCACCGGGTGATTAACCGAAATGGTATGCTTACGGGCAAGCAGTTCTACACCCCACCCTCCGCAATGCAGGACGCTCTGGAAGCGGAAGGAGTGCCAGTAGTAGAGGATACCGTTACCGATTTCGCGAAACGATTTTGGGACCCAAACACGGAGCTACAGACCTAGCTGTGCCTGAATTTTTCACTAAGATCTAGCTGCCAAGTCTACTCGCAGATTAGCACCCCACGCACCAGCTTTTTGAGGTTGGAGCCGGTTTATAGCGCCGCTACGACCTTGTGCCCTACAGCTGCATAAATAAGCCGACGCATTTCCTCGGGGTTGGCGTTTTTTAGTAAATAACCGAAAGCGCCTTCTGCCTTTAGGCTGTCCACCAGTTCCGGCTCGTCGTGCATGGAAATGATGATGACGCGAATGTTGGGGTACTGCACCCGCAGCAGCCGCGTGGTCTGCAACCCGTCCAAAACCGGCATCTGCAGATCCATCAGGATTACGTCGGGGTGCGGACTGGTACTATCAAGCCGTTCAAGCAATTCCTGGCCGTCGCCGGCTTCAAAAAGCACTTCTACTTCCTCAAAGCCCGTTAGCAATGCCTTCAACCCCTTCCGAAACAGGATATGGTCGTCGGCAATGGCGATACGAATGCGCATAGGTAAGCTCATGAGGCTAAGGAAATAGGGAATGACGTAGGTGTAACAACAGAGGCGCCAGGTTGATTGGCGGAAACGTAAGTGGCAGGGAAAGAAATCCAAACCTTAGTTCCTAAGCCAGGCGAAGATTCGTGTCGCAATATACCGCGCAAAACCACAACGCGGCTACGTAGGTTGGTGAGTCCCAGGCCTGAACGTGATTCTGGCATCGGCTGCATATCCAGTGCGGCCATGTTGTACCCCACGCCATCATCAGAATATTCTACACTGAGCCGCTCGTTGCCGAACTCGAGCCGTACATTGATTTGCTGCGCCTGGGCATGCTTCAGGCCATTGCCGATAAGCTCCTGCACCACCCGGTACACGGCCAGTTCATGATGCGGCGGCAGGCGCCGTGGCTCCCCGCTTTGCTCCAGTACTACCTGTGCTCCTCCTTCGGGAACGGAGCGGCACAAGGCCTCAACGGCGAAAGCCAGGCCGAATTTCTGCAGTACCGCCGGCAACAGGTTGCGGGAAATGCGGCGCACCTCTGAAATGGCCTGATCCAGCATAGCCGACATTTCGCCGTTGGCTGGGGACTCCGGCAGAGCACTGAGATGCAGCTTGACAATGGAAAGCATGGTACCCACCGCATCGTGCAAATCGGCGGCAATACGCCGGCGTTCGTCTTCCTGTGCCAGTAGTGCTGCTTCCAGCGCTTGGTACTGGGACTGCTCCCGCTCACGGCGCAACTCTTCCTGCTGAAGCAACAGCCGCCGCTGGTAACGTAGCACGAATCCTACAATGCCTAATGCCAGCACCAGCAGCACTGGCGTAACAAGCAATAAAGACATTAGCATAGAATCCATCAGATTACTTATAGCCGATTTAACATTAAGAGCGCCCGCCTGAGTAGAGAACGACAGCACAGCTTGACAACCGGGACGATAATCTTTAACCCATGAGTCAAAGCTTACCGAAACGCCAAACTCAGTTATAAAAGTATAAACAGAAGGGGTCATTTACTACGAACATTGTCAATACACTGATAAATTGACCAATAAGGTCTTTACTAAATCCAATAACGCAACCATAGTTGTGTAGTGTACCGCGCCTGCAAAGCAGAACTAGGTGAATCACTCGGTGCGCTAAGCACAAGCGTCACCTTCGCACGGTCGATGAACTTACGCGCATGGTGGGGCGTGGTCTGCCTTCGCGCCATAAACCCAAAGTCATTGGCACCATGGCAAACACATAGGAGAAATCAACAATCAGCGAAGTGATGTGCGTGATGACGCTCCACTTCCCTGACTTAGTGTCCATGGACAAGTAGCTCATAGCCGAGCCGGCGTAGTAGATAACGAGGCCGATGCTCACCAAGAACATGAAGTTCCACCACGGGCTCTGACTTTGCAGTTCGCGTAGCCACTGCTCAAAGTACAGCAGCGTGCATAGAAGCATGATTACGCACTGCACGGCCCGCGTGTAATGGTTTAGCTCCTGCAAGCCCGTAGAATACGCCTCGGCTATGGCCACGACGGAGAAAAGCAGCCCCGCAGGCAAAAAATAGCGCCGGACCTTATCAGAGCGGATGCTCAGGTAGTAGGCCCAGCCCAACAACCACGTTTCGACAAATACCGTGACGTGGTAGAGGTAGATGTTTACTCCGTACGTGCGTACACTCCACCTATCCACGAAGGCATCTACCGCCCAAAAGCCGAAATAGAAGACAATTACGCGGGCCGCTGCGGATAAGCTATGCCAGCGCCACACCCCAATAGCAAACGGTACCAGCACGCCGAACATACTGATGAAGTTTGCAGTCTGCTTTAGGCTGATGACCCAAGTCGGAACCGACGCTGGCATAACTTTACCCGGATTTTTACTGGAACAACGGGCTTTGCAAGTCGCTGTGGGGTGGGCAGCACGACCCTTTATTACCGACCTTGTCAAGCAGGTCGCTTTCTTCGGAGTTGGCAGCAGCCATTACCAGCGTGAGTTCATCGTCGGTATCGAGGCCAAAATAAAAGCGGATGCCTTTGGCGCCATCCTGCTTCAGTAGCTCGTTCAACACTTCTTGACCAAAGAATACGGCCTTGTTGCTATTCAGCCCCGCGTTACGGTAGCGGGTAGTTTTATCGATTCCGTCTTGGAGAGGGATAATGCCGCCCTCGTCACCAGTAAATGCCATACAAGAGGTTGTTTTAAGGAAATGGATTGGTTTGAACAGTATGCCTTATTAGGGCTTACAAATATATAGACAGATTAATACATTGAACAATAATGTCAAAAAAGTCCAATAATCATCCCTAATGGAAGTAGAAAGATAAGGGGTTTATGGAGAGAAATACTTTGCTGGGCTAATTATAAATTGCTGAGCTTCCCTTCGCTAGCGCTTTGTGGTTTTGCACTGTTTGGTCGTAGGCCAAGTTAGCCACCTAGGCCGTCCAGATAAGCCAGACTAACATGGGCCTCACCCGCTGGCGATATTAAGGAGCCAACAACGGATACCGCAATGGGCGGTACTAGGACAGTAAGCTCAGCGAGGTAGCTTATTGCCCTGGCGCTGCACAGCAGCCGATACGGCACAGGAACCGTCAACGACGCCAAGAAACGTGCTAATCAAGCCGTGAGGCCTAGGACTACTGATTAAGCACTAATAGCTTAAGCCTCCTCCGCGTCTTCTTCGTCCAATGCGTCGAACACACGGTCGAGGGAGGCTTCGGCAGTGCGTAGGCGTTGCTTGCAAAAACGAATCAATTCAGCGGCGCGCTGGGCACTGGCCGTCAGGTCGTCAACGTCGACTGATTCGGTTTCGAGGCGCCGAAGCAGAGTTTCAAGTTCGGCAATGGCGTCGCGGTAGGTACGGTCGGGAGATGCTTCGGACATAATTAAGGAAGCGTATTGGGAAGGGCAGCCAAGTCTACTACCTGCACGGGCAGCGGACCTTCTGGCAATTGGAGCAGCAGCAGGGTGCCTGCTGGTGCATCAGTAGTTAAAGGATGTAAGCTATCAGCGCGCAGGTATCCGTGCTGGCCAAGCGTAGCAGGGTCAAGGGCAGCTTGGCGGGTGGCGGCGGCAGCCAGCGCCAGCGCGTGACGCGCAGTAGCGCGCACGGCAGCTATTTCCAGTTCGTAACGGTAGCGCAGCAGGGCTTCACGCCGGCGCTGGTGCAGCTGCCGGAAGCGGCGCAGCACCGTACGCCCCAGGTGACGCACCCGGCGGCGCTGCCCATCGGCAGCCTGGCGAGCGGCACGGCGCAGGTGATGTTGCAGCGAAGTTACCTGCCGGGCGTCGCGCTGCAGGGCTTCGCGGGGGTCATCGGTAGCGCGACGCAGGCGCTGGCGCAGGGCGGCCTGCTCGGTAGCCAGTCGGCTCTGGCTGGCCTGCACTACCTGCTTCCCCAAGCGCTGAAGAATAGCTCCATACTGGCCCAGCTGCTGGGTACAAAGCTCATGGATGCGAATGCCATAACCATCGAAAGCTGCTTCAAGCCTTGCCAGCCGCTCTACCAGGAAAATGGCTACGGCGGTGGGTGTTTTCAGGGCTGTGTGAGCCGTGAGGTCGGCTACGGCCTCGTCGCGGTCGTGACCGATACCGGTGAGGACTGGCAGAGGAAAGGCACCAATGGCAGCTGCCAAGCCGAAATCATCGAAGCACAGCAGATCGGTACGTGAGCCGCCGCCACGAATGATAATGACCGCGTCGAACTGCTGCCGCTCACGTCGGATCTGATCCAGGGCCGCTAGTATGCTGGCGGGCGCCTCCTGGCCCTGCATGGCGGCCGGAAACAGCGCAACGTCGAACGCGTAAGGAGCTTCTTCCAGCTGTTGCACAAAATCCTGCCAGCCCGCGGCGGTAGCTGAGGAAATCACCGCCAACCGTTGCGGCGCCAAGGCCAGCGAAAGGCGTTTGTTGCGCTCCAGCAAGTCGCGCTCGGTAAGCTTGGCAATGGTTTCGGCCCGCTGCCGGGCCAGGTCCCCTACGGTATAAGAGGCATCGAGAGCAATGATATCGAGGCTCAGCCCGTACTGCTCGTGAAAGCGCACCTGGCAGCGCGCTAGCACCCGCATACCGGCGCGTAAGGATTGGCCGGTTTGCTGCTCAAAATGCGGCCCTAGCAGCTCGTAGCGGTTGCGCCAGATAGTGGCTCGCACCTGCGTGCGTACTTCGGCGCCGCCCGTGCCGGTAGTGGGGTCGGCCAGTGTGAGGTAGCAGTGCCCGGCGCCAAAGCGCGGCAGGGTTAGCTCCGCTATTTCGGCTGTTACCCAGTACGCGTCGTCGAAGGTCAGCTCCAATACCCCGCGCACGCGCCGGAGCAGTTCGGCCAGCGGCAGCGGCTCCAAGGGCAGCAGTGCAGAAACAGTACGACGGGAATTACGAGGAGCCATGCGACCCGAAAGTTACGCAATTGGGCGCGGGAGGCGGCATACTGACGAGCTAATTCACTTACCTGTAAATATATATACTACCGAATACAGCTAACCTTAGCCCTTGGCGGTGCGTACATGGGCAGCGTTGACGCTACTGTTACTAATTCCCGAACTCTCTTTTACCATCACCCAAAACACCACTCTTATGGCATTCTTTGAAGGCAAGCTGAACACACTCGAAGACCTGTTCGCCGAACAACTGAAAGATCTATACAGCGCCG
Organism: Hymenobacter sp. FMD4; assembly: GCF_058932745.1. Lineage (NCBI taxonomy): Bacteria > Pseudomonadati > Bacteroidota > Cytophagia > Cytophagales > Hymenobacteraceae > Hymenobacter > Hymenobacter sp. FMD4. Next base: position 6,584 of record NZ_JBZYWH010000041.1, on the reverse strand, counting down.
AGACGCAGCTGGTAAAAGCCCTGCCGATGATGGCTCAGGAAGCCAGTGACCCCCGCCTGCGCCAGGCTTTCGAATTGCACCTGCAAGAGACGCAAAATCAAGTGTCTCGCCTGGAGCAAATCGGACGCGGCCTGAACGTGGACCTGGGTGGCCACACTTGCAAAGCCATGCAGGGCCTGGTAGCCGAAGGCAAAGAAACCATCAGCGAAGACGCAACCGCGGAAGTAAAAGACGCGGCTCTGATTGCGGCTTCGCAGCGCATTGAGCACTACGAAATTTCGGGCTACGGCACGGCTCGCCACTTTGCGGAGCGCCTGGGCCACACCGAAGCAGCTTCCCTCCTTTCGCAGACCCTGCAGGAAGAGCAACTGACCGATACCAAGCTGAATGACTTGGCCAAAGGCTTTATCAACCAGCGCGCTATGTAATGATGCGGCCAACCGGCCCCGTCTTTTTTAAAAAAAGCCTGCAACACGCAGGCTTTTTTTGTGTCCGTAGAACCTGAGCGCGGCCCGGCGATGTACCCACCCAAAACTTTTCGCTGGCTTGTTGCTGTTACTGTCGGTCCCGCCTAGTGAGGCAGCTGGACCGACGTTTTTTTGATTCACCCTTCACCCCGTCATGCCCCAAACCGAGCCGTTGACCGATTCAGCAAACATAGATAACGGATACGACCACGAGCCCCGCCGCGGCGGAGCGTGGCGTTGGTGGCTGCTGGCCGCGGCTGTGGTAGCCGTGCTGGCATTCGTCAAGATAAAGTTCTTTCCCTCCCAAGCGGCGGAGGGTGGCAAAGGTGGTGGCGGCAAAGGTGGACCAGCAGCTGGCGCTGGCAAAGGTGGCGCTGGCGGCGGTGCTTCTGTCCCGGCCCAGATCTACGTGGTACAGCCCACGCGCCTAACCGACGCCGTGGCGGCTACTGGTTCCATCATGGCCGATGAGCAAGTGGTGCTGCGAAGCGAAATCAACGGCCGCATTACCAGCATAAACTTCAAAGAAGGCCAGCCGGTAAGCAAAGGGCAGTTGCTGCTGACCATTAACGCCGACGAGATTCAGGCCCAGCTACAGAAGCTACGCCATAACATCAAGCTTTTCAGCGACCAAGAGCGCCGGCAACGCACGCTGCTGGAAAAGGAATACATCAGTCAGCAAGAATACGAGCAGTCCAACAACCAACTGCTCACGGCCCAGTCGGACCTACGGCTGCTGCAGGCCCAGCTGGCCAAGACTTACGTGCGGGCCCCATTCAACGGCGTAGCCGGACTGCGTACGCTATCGGAAGGAGCTTACGTGTCGCCGAACGCCCCAATTACCACCGTTTCGCGTGTTACGCCGGTAAAGATTGACTTTGCAGTGCCCGGCCGCTACGCCAATGCGGTGAAAGTGGGTGATAAAGTGACGGTGCTCGACGAAGCGACCAGCAAGGAATACGAAGCCAAGGTATACGCCATCAATCCCCAAATCGACCCGACTTCCCGTACGCTTTCGGTGCGGGCAAACTATGCCAACACCAAGCAGGAGCTGCGCCCCGGCGCGTTCGTGCGCGTCAACCTGAACATTGGGCAGGTGGAGGAAGCCATTCAGATTCCGACGGAAGCCGTAACGCCGGAGGCCAGTGGCTACCGGGTGTTTAAGGTGGTGAGTGGCAAGGCTCAGCCGCAGAACGTGAAGATTGGTATTCGCTCGGAAAAGCTGATTCAGGTGACCGAGGGCCTGGCAGCCGGCGACACAATTATGCGTACCGGCATCCTACAGGTTAAACCCGGCGACAAAATTCGTATCCAAGGCGACTAAGGCCCTAGCCTTGGGCGGTGCCGAGGCGGTTGTGGCTTGCGTGAATTAATCAACTAGGCCCACCCGCTGTTTATCTCCGTCGGCAACGACGTAACCACCCCAGCATCAGTCAGCTGATGCATCCTTTCCCTGTTTGTGCAGGGAAGCATTCAATTCAGCTACCACCCATGAGTTTATCATCCACCAGTATCAGCCGGCCGGTTCTCGCCATCGTGATGAGCCTGGCCATCCTGCTGTTCGGCATCATCGGCTACCGGTACCTATCGGTGCGCGAATACCCCAGCGTCGATCCACCCATCATCACGGTATCGGCCAACTACGTGGGCGCTTCGGCCGATGTGATTCAATCGCAGGTGACTGAGCCGCTGGAAGAAGCCCTGAACGGCATTGCGGGCATCAAGAACCTGACTTCCATCTCGCGCGACGGCCGGGCTACCATCACCGTGGAATTTGACCTCGAAACCGACCTGGAAGCCGCCGCCAACGACGTGCGTGACAAGGTGTCGGGCGCCGGGGGCCGCCTGCCGCGCGACCTGGACCCGCCCACGGTAAACAAGGCCAACGCCGACTCGCAGCCCATCGTGATGACCTACCTCAGCTCCGACCGGCGCACGCTGCTGGAGCTGACCGACTACGCCAACAATACGCTGAAAGAGCGTCTGCAGACGATTCCCGGTGTATCGGAAGTGCGCGTGTACGGCGAGCGGCGCTACTCCATGCGCCTGTGGCTGGACCCCGTGAAGCTCACTGCCCTGCGCGTGAGTCCCGTGGAAGTGCAGCAGGCCTTGTTGCGCGAAAATGTGGAGCTGCCCTCCGGCGCTGTGCAAGGTGACAATACCCAGCTGACGCTGCGTACCATGGGCCGTTTGTCGTCGGAAAAAGACTTCAACAACCTAATTCTGCGCCGCGACTCTACGTCGCTGGTGCGAATGTCGGATGTGGGCTACGCCGAGCTGTACCCCGAAAACGACCAGACCATCTTCCGGGTCAATGGCACGCCCATGGTAGGTATGGCCGTCATACCGCAGCCGGGCTCCAATCAGATTGACATTGCCGACGAGTTCAACAAGCGCCTGGAACAGTACCGCGGCGACTTGCCCAAGGACCTGAAACTAAGCCCGGGCTTCGACAACTCGGTGTTTATCCGCAACTCGCTTAACGAGGTAAAGCACACCATCTTCGAGGCCTTCGTGCTCGTAGTGGTCATTATCTTCCTGTTCCTGCGCGACTGGCGTTCCACGCTTATCCCGGTAGTGGCCATTCCGGTGTCGTTGGTGGGTATCTTCTTTGTGATGTACCTGCTGAACTTCTCCATCAACGTGCTGACGATGCTGGGCATCGTGCTGGCCATTGGTCTGGTGGTGGACGACGCCATTGTGGTGCTGGAAAACATCTACGCCCGCATCGAAAACGGCGAGCCGCCCATGGAAGCGGCGCGGAAAGGCTCCGATGAAATCTTCTTCGCCATCGTGTCGACCACGGTGGTACTGGCAGCAGTGTTTTTGCCGGTGGTGTTCCTGGAGGGCATCACGGGGCGCTTGTTCCGCGAGTTTGGCATCGTCGTGGCCGGTTCGGTGCTGATTTCGGCCTTCGTCTCGCTTACCCTCACCCCGATGATGTGCTCGCGCCTGCTCAAGCATCAGGAGCAGCACAACTGGTTTTACCGTAAGACTGAGCCCTTTTTCGTGGCGCTAACCAATGGTTACAAGCGCAGCCTGGAATCCTTTCTGGCCAGCCGTATGTGGGCCTGGGTAATCGTGGTGGGCACGGTGGGCAGCATCTACTTCTTCATGAAGACGATTCCCTCGGAGCTGGCTCCGGTGGAAGACCGCAGCCGCATCAACGTCAACGCTACCGGCCCCGAGGGCGCGTCGTTTGAGTTTATGGAGCGGCATATCGCTCAGCTCACCAAAATCATTGCCGACTCAACGGAAGGCAACATCAGCAGCGTATTCACGGTGACTTCGCCGGGCTTTGGCGGCGGCGGCGGCACCAACACGGGTATTGCCCGTGTATTGCTGGCCGATGCCGACAAGCGTGAAAAGACCCAGCAACAGCTCAACGATGCCCTGAGCGCGGGCGTGAAGCAGCTGTCGGCGGCCCGTACTTCGGTGTCGCAGGACCAAAGCATTGGTTCGGGCGGCGGCGGTGGCCTGCCGGTACAGTTTGTGGTGCAGACGCAGGACTTCGACAAGCTGCGCGAAGCCGTGCCGAAGTTTCTGGAAGCGGCCCGCCAAGACCCCACGTTCCAGTTCGTGGATGTGAACCTAAAGTTCAACAAGCCAGAGCTGCGCATCAACATCGACCGCGAAAAGGCGCAGAGCCTGGGCGTGTCGGTGCAGGACATTTCCCAAACGCTGCAGGCCGGTCTTAGCGGCCAGCGCTATGGTTATTTTATCCGGGAGGGTAAGCAGTACCAGATCATCGGGCAGGTAGCCCGCGAAAACCGCGACCAGCCGCTGGATGTGCGCTTGCTGTCGGTCAAGAACCGTTTCGGTCAGCAAGTGCAGCTCGACAACGTCATCAGCCTGAGCGAAAGCAGCACTCCGCCCCAGCTCTACCGCTTCAACCGCTACAACTCGGCTACGTTCTCGGCGTCGCTCTCCAAAGGCCAGAGCCTGGGCGACGGCATCGCGGCCATGCGCCGGATTGCGGATCAAACGCTTGACGAAACCTTTACCACTGAACTCTCCGGCGCCTCGCGCGACTTCGAGGAAAGCTCCTCTTCCCTGCTCTTCGCCTTCGGCCTGGCGCTGGTGCTGATTTACCTCACACTGGCGGCGCAGTTTGAGAGCTTCAAAGACCCGGCCGTTATCATGGTAACAGTACCGCTGGCCTTGGCAGGTGCCTTGCTGAGCTTGTGGTATTTCAACCAAACGCTCAACTTGTTCTCGCAGATCGGCGTGATTATGTTGATCGGTCTGGTAACCAAAAACGGTATCCTCATCGTGGAATTTGCCAACCAACGGGCCGAGCAGGGCGTGGATTACATGACGGCCCTGGTGGAAGCCTCCGCTACCCGCTTCCGCCCCATTCTGATGACTAGCCTCTCGGCCATCCTGGGTATTCTGCCCATTGCCCTGGCCACGGGCGCGGGCGCTTTGAGCCGCCGCGCCATGGGTATCGGCGTAGTGGGCGGCCTCGTGTTTTCGACTATCCTGACGCTGTACATCGTGCCGGTGATGTACTCATACTTTGCCTCGGCCAAAAACCGTAAAGGCCACGTGCAGCCGCAGGAGGAAGCACAGGTGCCCGACAAGCCGGTGAAAGAGCCGGCCGTAGCCACCGTCTAATCAGACTGCCCCGCTTCCCGAGTTTGATCCGGGAAGCGGGGTTAGCTTTAATTCCAGGGCTGGCTTGTGCTAGCTAATCCAATAGAATGCAGCTTTTCGCTCGACTGTTCTTATCACCCGCTAGTGTGGTGGCCTCGGGGCTGCTACTGGCTCCTCTTTTGGGCCTAGCCCAGGCGCGACCTACTACGACTCCCAAGCCCGGCAACCAACTGTCCCAGCCGCAGACGGTGGCGCCCGCGCCGGCTCTTTCCCTGGAAGAAGCTATCCGCATCGGGTTGGAAAACAACTTCGGCATCCGCATTGCGCAGCGTCAGGAGCAGATTGCGAGCAACAACGTGACCCGTGGTAACGCCGGGCAGTTGCCTACTGCCAACGGCAACTTTATCCGGAATTTCACCATCAACAACGTCCGACAGGAGTCGTCGGCGCGGCCCGAGCCCAGTGTGGCCAGCGGGGCACGCTCCAATCAGCTGAACTCCAATGTCGCGCTGAACTGGACGCTGTTCGACGGCCTGGGTATGTTCATTGCCTACGACCGGCTGCGGGCAGTGGAGCGCCAGCAGCAGCAAGTGACGCGCGCCACGGTAGAGCAAACCGTAGCCGACATCACCGACTCTTACTTTGCCGTGGTGCGCGAATCGGGCAAGATTCGGGCTTTTGAGGAAGCCCTGAAGATTGGTCAGGCGCGCATTGATCTGACCCAAGCCCAGGTAGACGTGGGCGTGACGGCCAAAGTGGAATTGCTGACAGCGCAGGTCGATTTCAATGCTGACCGGGCCCTGCTTATTCAGCAACAGGAGGCTTTGGCCACGGCCAAGGTGAACCTGAACAACCTGCTCAGCCGTACGCCAGCCACCGACTTCAGTCCAGCCGATTCCATTGTAGTAGGCGGAACGCTGGTGCGCGAAACCGTGCTGCAGGGCATCCAGCAGCGCAACACGCAGCTGCAGCAGGCCCGATTGGGGGTAGACATTGCCAACTTCGACCGCCGGCTTGTCACGGCCAGCCGATTTCCGCAGGTGGATCTGACCGGTGGCTACGGCTTGAACCGCAACGTCAATGGGGCGGCCTTCTTTGGTACGGCGCTGGTGACGAACACCGGCCGTACCCAGGGCTTCAACTACGGCGTGGTAGCCTCGGTACCCATTTTCGATGGCTTCAACCGCCGCCGTCTGGAGCAGAATGCCCGCATCGCCGTCGACCAAAGCCAATTGCGGCTTAATCAAACGCAGCTGGATTTGAATTCCGCCGCTGAGCAGGCGTACATCCAATACCAGAACCGCCTGCAGCTGCTGGAGCTCGAGGAAACCAACATCCAGTTGGCCCGCCAGAACGTGGCCATTGCTCTGGAGCGTTACCGCTTGGGCTTGCTCACCCCGCTGGTGCTGCGCGAGGCCCAGCGCAACCAGATCAACGCGGAAAACCGCTTGCTCGACATTCGCTTCGCAGCCAAGCAAGCCGAAACCGTGCTGCGCCAGCTAAGCGGCCAGCTCGTGCAAG
>NZ_JBZYWH010000040.1:0-26420 GCF_058932745.1 Hymenobacter sp. FMD4 | reverse complement strand
TGCGCGCTCGTCGCAGTACGTTTTCCGCTACAGCGGTAAGCTGCTGCTGCTGATTTTTATCGGCCTCGTCGGCATCCTGTTCGAAGTCCTGAAACCCCTGCCCATCAAGCTGGTAATCGACAACGTGCTGGGCAACCAGCCTATGCCGGCCGTGGTGAGTGAGCTAACCGGCCACGCCGCCTTCCTGCACGACAAGCTGCAGCTGCTGCTGGCGCTGGTGGTGTTTACGGCCGTGGTTACGGTGGGCAGCGCCGTGTTTTCGGCCACGGTGCTGCGCCTCACCGTCAGCCTGGGCCGGCGGCTGGTGTACGACCTCTCGCTGGAGCTATACCGCAAGCTGCAGCGCATGTCGATGACGTTCTACACCTACAACAAGATCGGCGACCTGCTGACCCGCATTACCGGCGACGTGTTCGTGGTCTACTTCGTAGTGGCCCAGATCATCGTGCCCGCCATCATCTCGCTGGTGTGCATGGGTGCCATGTTCTACGTGATGGTGCAGCTTGATCTGGTGCTGGCCCTAATTGCCATATCGGTGGTACCGCTGCTCATCGTGGCGCTGGCGTTGTTTTTCCGGCCCATGGACCAAACCACCACCGAGCAATATGCCCGGCAGGGTTCGTTGTCGGCCTTCGTGCAGCAGAGCCTGGCCGGCATCAAAACGGTGCAAAGCTTTGCCCGCGAAGCGCTGATGTTCGACAAGCTGGAGCAGCAGGCGGCCGGCTTCGGCAACGCCTTTCAGAAAGCTACCGTGGTAGCCACCACCTACAACCAGCTCACCACGCTCATCACCGGCCTGGCCTCGGCGGCGCTGCTGGGCGTGGGGGCTTACCGGGGCCTGCAGCAGCACCTCACCGCCGGCGACTTGTTCATCTTTATCGGGTACGTCGGCGCGCTATACGGCCCCGTCAACGCCTTGACCACGGCCGTGGGCGCCGCCATTGCGGTGGTGTCGCGCAGCCGGCGGGTGTTCGACATTCTGGACTCGGAGGAAGTAGTACCTGAAACCGCGCAAGCCGTGGCGCTGCAGGCCAGCGGCCTCATTTCTTTCGACGACGTGAGCTTTGGGTACACCACGCCCACCGGCCCGGGTAAGGAAATCCTTACCGGCATCAGCTTTCAGGTGCTGCCCGGGCAGGTGGTGGCCATTGTGGGGCCTACGGGTGCAGGCAAAACGTCCATTATTTCGCTGCTGCTGCGCTTCTACGACCCGTGGCGCGGCAGCATCTCCATCGATGGGCTGGACCTGCGCGAGGTGCAGCTGCAGTCCTTGCGCGAAAACATTTCGCTGGTGCTGCAGGAGCCCTTGCTCTTTCCCGTTTCTATTCTGGACAACATCCGCTTCGGCAACCCCGACGCGAGTATGGACGAGGTGGTGGCAGCTGCCAAAGCCGCTCAGGCGCACGACTTCATCAGCAAGCTGCCCGAAGGCTACGATACGCTGGTCGGCGAGCTAAGCTCCACGCTATCCGGCGGCGAAAAGCAGCGCATTGCCATTGCGCGGGCTTTCCTGAAACAGGCCCCTATCCTTATTCTCGACGAGCCCACCTCGGCCCTCGACAGCCTCACCGAAGCCCGCATCTTCAAAGCCATTGCCCGCTTTGCGCACCGCCGCACCATCTTCATCATCTCCCACAAGTTCTCCACCATCCGCCACGCCGATCAGATTCTGATCATTAAAGACGGGCAAGTGGTGGAACACGGCACCCACCAGGACCTGCTGGCCCGCGGCGAGGTATACGCCGACCTCTACAAGCACCAGCACATCTCCTGACCCGGCGGCTTGGTCATTCCGCCGCTACTCCGCCCTCACATCTTTTCCGCAACCCCCATGGCAATTACCTACCGCATGAACACGGAGGCCGACGAGCCGGCCTTGGTAGACTTATGGACGCGCCACTCTGACTGGGGCAGCCTCACCACCGAGGAATGGGAGCAGAAGTTTCTGCGGGCCCCGGTGGGCGCGGCCTCGTTTGTGCTGGCCACCGAAGACGCAACCCAAGAAATAGTGGCCCAGATTGCCTACATCCCCTCGCCAGTGGTGGTGAATGGGCAGGAAATCAACGGCTGCCGACCCTACGCGGTCATCGTCAACGAGAAATTTCGGAGCAAAGCTGGCTTCCTGAAAATGCAGCAGATGATGATCAGCATGTACCGGCTGGCGGCAGTAAGCTTTGCCCGGCAGGGCTTCGATCTGCTGTACATGCTGCCCGACCCGCGCTGGTCGCGCATTATGCGCTTGCTGCCTTTCTTACAATCAACCACTTTTCCGCTCTGGAGTCACCCCTTGCCGCTGGACCGCACTTGGCACCTGCCGGCCGGCTACGAAGTGGCTCCCTTAGTCGCCAACGACGCCCGCATCGATGGGCTTTGGCAGCAGGCCTCGGCCCTGTACCAATGCATGGTGGCGCGCGATACGCGCGTGCTGTCCTGGAAAATCACCCAGGCCGCTTACCAGTTGTACGGCGTCACCCAGCATGGCCAGCTGGTGGGTTTGTTCACGTGTATCAAGCGCCGCAAAGACAATCAGTGGCTGATCGAAGATGTGCTGTCGGTGGATGTGCACGAAGCCCTGCGTGTAACCCTGCAGGCAGCTTGCCTGACCATCGACGAGCAGAACACACAACTACCCGACGAGGAGCGGCCGGCCTACCGCAAGATTGCCGTGCTCAGCACCGCGCCTATGGAGCCAGCGCTGCAGGAGCTCGGCTTCCACCGCGACAAATACGACTTTCTGCTGGTGGTGCATAACCTAAGCAAGAAGCTGGCAAAAGAGCAGATAGCCCCCGAGCAGTGGTACGTCAGTGCCAATGATTGACTGGGCTCGACCTCCCCGAGCGGCATAAAACCGCTTGCCTAATCAGGGGTATTGCGTATCAACGAAGAAGACCGGCAAGCTGTACCAGAAAGCCCAAGCCTTCCGCCCACAATTCAACTTCCCGCTGCCGATTGGGCCGTCAGCTGCTGCGTGAGCCAGGCCACCACGTCTTCGTCCACCTGCGCCCGGCATTCGTCGAGGCCGTGGCGGCAACCGGGATAGAGCAGCATCTTCTTGGGCTCTTTGGCACGGGCGTAGATGTTTTCGGAGCAAACGTGCGATAGAATTTCGTCTTCGGTGCCGTGCACTAGTAGCAGCGGGCGTGGGCTCACCTGCGGAGCCAGATTGGTGCCATAGGTTTGGCTGCTCATGGCCACCACGGCCGTTACGTCGTCGCTCACGGCACCGGCCGTAATGACCACAGCGCCCCCAAACGAGTGCCCGACCAAGGCCACGGTAGAGTAGCCGCGCTGCAGCACGAGGTACTGCACCGCCAGCAGCGTATCGTACACACAGTCCTCCAGTGCATTGGGCAGGCGGTAGTGCAGCCGCATGGAAGCAATGTGCTGCTGCTGAAGCAGGGCCGCCAGCCGTGGATACATGCCCCAGGCCGGGCCATCGAGGCCACCGCCGGCACCGCCCAGCCATAGCACGACCGGGGCGCCCGCCGGCCCTGGGTGCAGGCGTGCCGGCATGTCTCCGGCGTTGGTGTGCAAAGTCAATTCCTCCACTCCCTCCACCACTTGGTGCAGGGCTACCGATTCGAGGATATATTCATTGGGCTTGAACATCTCAGGGGCCTAGCAAAACACTTGAATGGGCGTTACCCTTCATTGTACTGCCTCCCTAGAGAATAGATATAGCCCAGGTTCGAGGCTAACCTTTCAGGACCAGCCTTACGGTAGAGCTATCAGGCGGCTACGGCTCGAAGCTGTACTCCAACGTAAGGGCACCGCACTGCCCGTTGGGGCGCACAAACCAGCCTCGGCCATGCAGCCCGTCGAGCTCTTCCGTGCCGGAGCCGGGTACCACGGCCAGCCGGGCCTTGGTCACGCCGTCTTCCACGCTGCCGCTGTGCTCCAGCACAAAGCTGCCGGCGCGCCCGCCTACCCGCCCCACCACCCGCTCCAGGCCTACTGAGCTGGCCGAGCCATCAGTATGATAGGTCATCAGCATTTCCAACTGCCCTTCGCCTTCGATGTCGCCGCTAAAGACCTGCGTGACGCTGGCCCGGGCAATGCCCGGAGTTCCTATTACTTCGAGGTGCGCTTCTTCTGTCCAGGCGCCCAGCTCCAGCTTACTTTCTGCACGTATATTCATGGCTGCTACCTCTTTGCCGTTAGATAGCCAAATATACCATTCACTAAAATACATAGCTATTAAATACTAATATATTTAGTATTTAAGTTTTGGGGGTAGCTCATTTCATTTCTGGATCAATACTTTTCGTAGTTGTGGAGCGGGAGTTGCTGCCAGCTCAAATGCGAGCTGAAAATCATTGCGAATGGCTTGCTCACCGATGTTGGCAAAGAAGCTCGAAGAGTTGTAGCGGATGCCGTACAAGGTGCGGTCAACGGTTGCGGTGCCCCGAATGCGTAGCTCGTGGCCGCTACGCACTACCGTGAAGGGAAAGTTGATTGGGTGCGTCACGCCTTTGATGGTCAGTCCGCCCGTGGCTTGGCCGTTATCAGCGCTTTGCAGCTGAAACTCAGCCGTAGGGAAACGCTGCACATCAAAAAAATCGGCGCCGCGCAGGTGCTGCTGCAACTGGCCGTTATCGTGGGCGATGGTGCGCAGGTCGATTTCGAAGCGGCCGCTGCGCAAGGTGGTGCCGTCATAGTCAAACGAGCCTTGCCGGATTTGCACCGTGCCGCTCGGGGCCCAGGAGCCGATTTCGGCGTGGCCCGTCCAGGCAAGGCGGCTGGCGGCGGGCAGCACTTGGTAGCGGGTGGCCACAGGCCGAAACGAAGTCAGCAGCGCAGCAAGTAGGCACAGGGTTAGAATTATCGTCTTCATGGTTGATCAACGGCTTGACTGACTTGTGAAGTAGAATTTGACTTAGCGTTTTTGACTCACGCCTTCCCTGACATGGGACTCCGTTTCGATCAGGCCCATGCCTTTGTAGAGCCGGCCTTGCTTGTCTTTGGCTAGTATGTACCAGAGCGCATCGCCGCCGTAAAGCTGCTGGGCGCTGGCGGCGTAGCGGTAGTTGTGCCGGAAGGTGTAGGTGCGGCCCTGGCGCAGCTGGCCCAGCGGGCAGTTAAAAAACTCGGCAAACTCGGCGGGCGTTTCGCGCATGTTGGCTTGCCAGCCGGCTTCGCTGTACCAGATGAAGCTGCCGCACTCCACGATTTCCAAGTCGGCCACTTCGGCCCGTACCATGGTGCTGTGTTTCCACACGTATTGGCCGGGCTTGGCAGAGTCGGGCTCAGGGTAGTTGGGATTGGGCGTATGCCAGAGCGTGAGGCCAACCGGCACTTGCCGGAGCTTATCGGGTAGTACGCGTCGGTGGTCTGACCAAGCAGTCTGGGCCAGCAGGTGCATGGGTAGCGCGAGTAACACGAGGCCCAGCAGCGGGGCCCTAAGCAGGGTTTTCATGATCGGTTTCGGGTGAGGTTATCCATCGACCCGAAGGTGGCGGGCTTACTGCCGCCAAGCGCCCCAGTTCCGGAACCGGGACGTACCAAATCATGATCTGGGCCGCACGCGCCTACTTTGCACGGGCATATTCACTGGGAGCAACGCCCGTGAACTGCTTGAAAATGCGGTTGAACGTGGTTTTGGAATTGAAGCCGCTTTCAAAGGCAATACCCAGCAAGGTCAGCCGGGCAGCATCGTCGGTGGTGGCGAGGCGGCGCTTTACTTCGGCCACCCGGTAGCCGTTCACCAAGTCGTTGAAGGACTGTCCGAAACCGTTGTTGACCGTAAACGATATCAGCCGCGGCGGCAGCCCCGTGTAGGCCGATAACTCGGCCAGCGTGAGTGTAGGGTTCAGGTACAGGCGCTCATCTTCCAAGGCTTGCCGGATGCGTTCTTGCACAGCGGGCTCTACTGCCTGGGTTTCGCGCGCGGGCGCGGGCACAAGTGCAGGCTCCACCGCAGCGGGACTTTCGACGCTCCACGCTGCCGGGCCAGTCGGCGCCCCGGCGGCCGATACTTCCGCTGCGGGTATGGCGGCAGCCTCCGCCAGCGTGACGGGTGCGGCAGGTTCCACTTCGGGCTCGAAATGCACCACTTCCATGTTGGCCTGTCGCAGCCCCACCACCCCGATCAGCAGCACCACGGCGCCGAGCATCTGGGTGGAGTAATCATAGCGGTAATAGATGGCAAAAAACTCGCGCAGCACCACTTCCACCAGCCATTGCACGCTCACAACGGCCAGCACCAGCAGCAAGCTGCGCAACCAGCGAAGGCGCAGCTGGGACGTCTCGGAGAAGTTGTCGTCGAGGTAGCGGCGGTAGCGGCGCAGCAGCTGCAGACTCAGGCTCAGGTACACCATTAGCGAAACCCAGGTGCCGATAAACTCCAGCCGGTAGGTGTAAGGCTGATGCACGGTCTGCCAAAACCAATTGCGCGTTTCGTAAGACTGCACGCGCAACCACCAGTACAAACCCGCCTGGAGCAGCACCGGCACGAAGTGCCACAGCTGCCGGGCGCGCAGCCGGAAACTATGGTTCACGAGGCTCTGCACGTACAAGTACAGCAGCGGTCCGAACGCGAAGGAGTAGTATATCGGTGCGAAATACCAGTCGGGGTTCTGCCCGTAGATGTTGGCCACTCGAAAAAAACCATCGAGCAGCCACAGCGCCAGGGTAAGCATGAGCAGCGCCAGAAAGCGGTTGGGCAGACGGTTCAGCGGGGCCGTCCACAGCAGCCCGGCCGCAAACACGGCCTGCGCCACCACGGCGAGCAGCACTACTACCAAAGGCGTAAACGGAATCTGCATAGAGCCATGGGCTTGCTTCAGTGCCAAGCCAAGGTACTGGTTCCGACTGCTTGCTGCACTACGCTTATCACGGCTTATTCCGCCGCGTCGCGGTAGCGAAACTGGTTGGTCAGGCCCGCGAAGGGCTTTCCATCGACTTCGGCGTAGGGATACACGAAGTAATTCAGCGGCTCGCCCTGCTGACGCGGCGTCAGCACCAGGTCGCGGCCGCGGCTAAGCTCCACGCGGTTTTCGTCGTGGGCACCGAAGAAGTACTCGCGCTTGTCGGGATTTTTGGCGGCCTCGGAAGCATCGATGGGCACCCAGCCGGTTTGTTTGGTGTAGAACTCGGCCCAGCAGTGGTACCCCTTTACCTCGCCGGCGCCACGCTCGACGGGCAATGGGAAACCGATACTGAACCGGGCCGGAATGCCCAAGGCCCGGCAGTAGCCAATGAACAGGGCGTGAAAATCGGTGCAGTTGCCGCGGCGGGCGTCGCAGGCATAGTATATATCGCCGCGGCCCCAGCCCTGCCCGCTTTTGTCGTACTTCACGGTGCTTACCACGTGGTTGTACACGGCGCGGGCCTTTTCCAGGTCGGTTTTAGCATCGGCTGTGGCCACTACTTCCCGCGCCCATAGCCGGATCTGCGGATCGAGGGGCACAAGGCGGTCGGGAGCCAGCCAGCGTTGCAGGTCGGCATCGGCAGGCGGCTTGGGCAGCCGTCGAGCCGCGGCTCGGGGCAGCAGTGGATTTACGTGCTCGTGGCGCGTGACGTGGCAGCGCAACTTGAGCGTGAAGCCTTCCGGCCGCGGATCGGTCACGCGCAGGTGCAACACTTGGTTGCCGTACTGACCTGGGCGCACCTCATATGGGTAGGGCGAGTCGATCTGTAGGCTTTGCACCTCCTGCGACGCATCGGAGTGCGGCACGGGCAGCCATAGGTCCAGGGTCTTGGCATGGGCGGGTACGCCGTGCACCGTGGTCTGGTACTCAAAGCCGAACGTACGGGCACGGGCCTCGGCAGTGGCTGGCTGTGCCGCGTTACGGAAGCCAATTATCGAACTCAACGCCAAGACTACGACTGGAAACAGCACAAACAAAAGGATATAGTAGGAGGACAGGCACCTCGAATAAAGAAGCAGGATGCCCTACAAGAGGCAAAAGCAGTAGGCGCACAAAACTACAGGCAAGGCCGCTGAAAAGTTCGGCGCCAAAGCTTTGGCCGGGCGCCTGCGGTGGCTTACCGGCAACCTTCGGCCGCTGTTTGCCGTTTAGGGCAGCTCAACGGCATCTCTTTTCAACAGCTGCTTGATCATCAGACAACTCCTAACCCTACCACCGCTATGAAAAAGCTTGTAGTATTTGCCGCCCTGCTCTTCGCTGGTGCCTACTCGGCTAACGCCCAGTCTACCACCACCACGACTAAGCAGCAAACCACGACCACCACGCCCCAGCAGCCGGTAACTCAGCCGACTACGCCCGCCACGACCACCGAAACCACCACGACCACAGTGGAATCGACGACGACGGGCGGCAGCATGACCACGCAGGGCACCGCCGCTGGCACCACGGAAGGCACGTCGATCATGACGGCTCCCGGTGGCAAAGCCGACGCCAAGGTGAAAGACAAGCGTCGCAAGTCGAAAGCCAAGATTGACGACTAAGTTTAGCTTCTGCTACGTAATATTTAAACCGGCCCCACCTTCGCAGGTGGGGCCGGTTTGTTTGGTGGCAGGCGCCCGCTGTGGAATCAGGAATGGCCGCCCAGCCGGTACACTAGCCCGAGGCGCCACGTCTGGCTGTAAGCACCGTTTTGGCCGGACGCCCAGCTGCTTTGGTAGTAGTTGGTCAGCCCGTGAGAATAACCCAACGTGAGTCCGAAACCCTGCCAGTACGCCGCCGCGTTGATTCTTGCCCGCACATCCAAGTCCGGCTGATCTGGTTTCAGGTTAGAGGAGTAAGAAAGGCCGCTCTTGGTTTCAGCCGACCCTGTTTCCCGGCTGGCGAGCAGCCAGCCGACTTCGGGTCCCGCTGTCAGGTCCAAGTTAAAGGTCTTGACCTTGAAGCGTCGGCCCGTATAGGGATGCACATTAAGGAATCGGTTGGTGAGCTCGGTATGGCCCGATGCTTCCTCTATAAAACTGGAAAAAATACTTTGCGTAACGAACACTACCTGGGTTTGGCTACTCAACGCCTCGTAGCCGCCCTGCATCCCAAAGAGGACATTGCTGGAGGTTATACGTTGCACCTGCGCCGCTAGCCCGTACGAGAAGCCAGGCAACGAACCGTATTGGTTGAACACGTGAGAATCTAGCCCTTCTCGGGAGACAGTCATCGTGGACTCTAACTGGGCCGAAGCGCCGCGGAAGCTCGACAGGCCGGCGTTCAAGTGAAACGAGGTTTCCAGGCTTTGGCCGTGGGCTACTCCGGAGCCTCCCAGTAATGCTGCTATTAGTAGAAAATTTCGCATATGCGTTGTTGGTGATAAGGTCGTCGGCAAACGCTACGCCTTCACCCGGCCAGTTACTCTGCGGTAAGATGCTGACAGGAACCCGTAAGTTGCGCCTCCTTGAAAAATTTATCGAGGCAAAGCCATACTCTTTGCCGCATCGCGTCACACTTACGTCGCGTAAGCGAAAGCACGCCGTAGCCGCCTACCAACCTGGGTTTCTATTGCTGTTCTGGCGGCCAACCACGCCGTGCCACGCGTCCGGCTCCGCATTCTCACTTACCTTGGGGTCACCATGGCTACTCCCTCCGGTTCGCTTCCTTACCTCGTCATCGACTTCGACAGCACCTTCACCCAGGTAGAAGCCCTGGACGAGCTGGCCGACATCGCCCTGCGCGGCCGCCCCGAGCGGGCTGATATCGTGAGCCAGATTAAAGCCCTCACCGACGGCGGCATGGACGGCTCCGTGTCGTTCAGCGAGTCCTTACGGCGGCGCATCGAGTTGCTGCCGGCGCGGCGCGAGCACCTGCAGGAGTTGGTGGCGCACCTGCACACCAAGGTATCGAGCAGCATCCGCCGCAACCAGTCCTTCTTTCAGCAGCACGCCGACCGCATCTACATCGTGAGCAGCGGCTTTCGGGAATTTATCGAGCCGGTGGTGGCCGAGTTCGGCATCCCGCCGGAGCAGGTGCTGGCCAACACCTTCGTGTTTGATTACGACGGCAACATCATCGGCTTCGACCCCGAAAACCCCTTGAGCCAGGACGGCGGCAAGATTCGTCAGCTCCAGCTCATGGGCCTCGACGACGCGCCGGTGTACGTCATCGGCGACGGCATCACCGATTACCAGATGCGCGAAGCCGGCCTGGCCGCCCGCTTTTACGCCTTCACCGAAAACGTAGCCCGCCCCGCCGTGGTGGCCAGCGCCGACTGCGTAGCCTCCACCTTCGACGAGTTCTTGTACCAGAATAAAATGCCGATGACCCTCTCCTACCCCAAAAACCGCATCAAAGCCCTGCTGCTCGAAAACATCGAACCCACCGCTGAGCGACTGTTTCGGGAGGAAGGCTACCAAGTGGAAGTGGTGCCCGGCGGCCTGGACGAAGACGAGTTGATGGAGCGCATCGAGGGCGTGAGCATTCTAGGCATTCGGTCCAAAACGCAGGTAACGCCGCGGGTATTGGAGCGCGCCAACCGCCTGATTGCCGTCGGGGCGTTTTGCATCGGCACCAATCAGATTGACTTGCTGGGCTGCATGCAGCGCGGCATTGTGGTGTTCAATGCGCCGTTCAGCAACACGCGTTCGGTGGTAGAGCTGGCCCTGGGCGAAATCATTTCGCTGGCCCGCCGCCTGCCCGTGAAGAGCGACAAGATGCACCAGGGCGAGTGGGACAAGTCGGCCAGCGGCTCGTTTGAGATTCGCGGCAAGAAGCTGGGAATCGTGGGTTACGGCAACATAGGGGCGCAGCTCTCGGTGGTGGCCGAAGCCATCGGCATGCAGGTAATTTACTACGACATTGCCGAAAAGCTGCAGCTCGGCAACGCCGTGAAGTGCCGCTCCCTGGAAGAGCTCCTCCGCCAGGCCGACATCGTGACGCTGCACGTGGACGGCCGCAAGGAAAACACCAACCTCATCGGCGAGCAGGAACTGGCCATGATGAAGCCCGGCGCACTGTTCCTCAACAACGCCCGCGGCCACGTGGTGGACGTGCCCGCCCTGGCCGCGGCCCTGCGCAGCGGCCACCTCGGCGGCGCTGCTGTGGATGTGTTCCCGTACGAGCCCAAGACGAACCAGGAAACGTTTGAAAGCGAGCTGCGCGGCCTGCCCAACGTGCTGCTCACGCCCCACATCGGCGGCAGCACGGCCGAGGCTCAGCGCAATATCGCGGAGTTTGTGCCGGAGCGCATCATGCAGTACGTGAATACCGGCAACACCCAGCAGAGCGTAAACCTGCCCAACATCCAACTACCGGCCCAGCTGGAGGCCCACCGCCTCATCCACATTCACCACAACGTGCCCGGCGTGCTGGCCAGCATCAACAACGTGCTAGCCGCCCACCACGTGAACATCCTCGGCCAGTACCTCAAGACCAACGAGCACATCGGCTACGTGATTACCGACGTGAACCGGCAGTACGACCAGGAGGTGATTAAGGCCCTGCGCGAGGTGGAGCACACGATTAAGTTTCGGGTGCTGTATTAAATCCTGCCTCGTCGGCCGTTAATAGCATCATGTACGTAGCTCGTCGCCACTCACGCCCCTTGTTTTTCCCCGCCGGCCAGTTGGCCTTGGCGTGGCTGTTATGGCTTGGCTGCGTGCTTATCGCGGCCCGGCCAGTACAGGGTCCAAGCTACGGGCTACAGGTTTCGCCGCTGCCGATAGTAGAACCTGACGATTCAACCAGTTCGTTGTACCGTCCAGAAGCGTACATTTCTCCCACTGAACGTCAGCAATTGCGCCAGTGGCACACTTTGCATTTCACTGGCAACGTGTGGGCAGACGACCTAAGCGCACGCAACGCCGCGTTTGTGGCCCGGCAACTCGCTACCAATCCACAACAGAACTAGGGCCTGATGATAAATTTTGATGCTGGCAGCCGTTACCGCAGCCTTGTGGCCATGTTAAGCCTGTTTCAGAGAGCTGGGATAAAAAGATACAGCTTGGACATGCGTTATCCAGTGGCCTCACTTTTTTCCACCACGGTTCCTTACAAGCCACTCATATTCAAAAGTGAGCGTTTACCGTTCTGCGCTACATCCACCTACCAAGAGATGCCGACTGCTCCGGTATTATCATTAACCGCGCAAAAGCAGGAGCTTTTTACTCAGTTAAATTCAGCTTGGCGTTACAGTGCATTGCTACTAGCCCTGCTACCGTTGGCTGCTCTGCGGCAGCTGCGCCGCATAAGTAACTTGACAACTGCTCGTTGATGTTTTTCTTTTACTAAAAAACGCTCCACGCACAAAGAGCAACTTCACTTTGGAAATCGAGAATGGTCACTTTCTCCTAGCTAATCCAAGTTGCAGGGCGTTCGTCAGCCGCATCGCGGCGACAGGTTTGTAGTCTCAAAGTGGGCGAATGAAACCGCGCCGCGCAGCGGTGCCAGAAGCGGCCGACCGTTCCTGGCACCGCTGCGCGGCTTTTGCACCTCGTGGCTGCTGTTTGCTACAAACCTGTCGCCGCGATGCGGCTAGTCCGCAACCCGGGCTAGCTAACTATCAAATATTCAACGCCCTCTTCGTGGAATAGGCGCAGCAGATTTAAGTACGGTTCTTCCATGTTCGGGCACGGTGGAATTGGCGTTGCTTAATGATGAAGATCTGGGCGGAATGCTTTACTGGAACGGTCGGCGGTACGTTTGGCTGT
The DNA here is from genome assembly GCF_058932745.1 of Hymenobacter sp. FMD4. Taxonomy (NCBI): domain Bacteria; kingdom Pseudomonadati; phylum Bacteroidota; class Cytophagia; order Cytophagales; family Hymenobacteraceae; genus Hymenobacter; species Hymenobacter sp. FMD4. Next base: position 13,858 of record NZ_JBZYWH010000040.1, on the reverse strand, counting down.
ATCAGAATTGCTGACTACTACCTTAGTTTATCTTACCCAGCACCACGCCCCGTTTGCTACCCCTATTGCGCGTCTCAGTCATTCAAACTCCTTTTTTGCTACCTACCTTATCATGCGTCGTATTCTCGTCGCGCTGAGCTTACTGTTCGGCGCCCTACAGGCCCAAGCCCAAGGCCCGATTTCGTTTGTTATCAAAGGCCAGCTCGGCGCGCTGAGCGGCCCGGCCAAAGTATACCTGCGCCGGGAAGGGCTGTACCAGGGGGCCATTACGGATTCAGCTACCGTAAAAAACGGAGCGTTTACGCTGCGTGGCACCAGCGCTGCGCCAGTGCGTGCGCGGCTGGTGCTGGTACCCCAGGGCAAGCGCCGCCGCTTGCTCACCGGTCAGGCCGATCATACCCTGCTCTACCTGGAGCCAGGCCCCACCACCGTGAGCAGCCCCGATTCCTTAGCGCACGCCACCATAGCCGGCGCGGCTTTGAACGCCGATTACCAAGCGCTGCAGGCGCAAGTGAAACCGATCAAAGCCCCGTTGGATGCCTTGCTGGCCGAGTACTATGCTACGGCCCCGGAGCAGCGTCCGGCCACCGGCATTTTACAGCGGCTGGACGCTCAGCAGAAGATTACGAACCCGGCGCTCCGAGCCGTACAAACCCGCTTTGTGCAGGAGCATCCGCGCAGCTTGGTCAGCTTGGATGTGATTCAGGATTTAGGAGGTCCTATTCCAACCTACGAAGCCGTCGGGCCTCTTTTTCTCGACCTCGATGCCAGCGTGCAGAACTCAGCGCAGGGCTTGGCCTTTGCCAAGCAACTCATTGCCCTGAAGCGCGTGGCCGTGAGCGCATCAGCGCCGCCATTTGCCCTGCCCACCCCCGACGGCAAAACCGTTTCCCTCACCGACTACCGCGGCAAGTACGTGCTCGTCGATTTCTGGGCCTCGTGGTGCGGCCCCTGCCGCCGCGATAACCCCAACCTTGTGCGCTATTACAATCAGTTCCGCACCCGGAATTTTGAAGTAGTGGGCATTTCCTTGGACAATGCCAACGACCGCGCCAAGTGGCTCAAAGCAGTGCAAGATGATCAGCTACCTTGGACCCAGCTGTGGGCCCAAGAGGGCTGGAACAAAGGTGTAGCCCCGCTTTACAACGTGCGCGCCATTCCCCAGAATTTTCTGCTCGACCCCAACGGCAAGATCATCGCCACTAACCTGCACGGCGCGGAGCTACAAGTTACGTTGAGTCGTGTGCTACCATCTGCTCCTTAAGCTTCGGGCACTGTATTGATGGGGCGAATAAGCTTGTTGGAGCATAGCTAGGCATGTTATCCGCCATCACTCACGCCGCTTAATTTTTCAGCGAAACGAGGCTATTGAGAGTAACAGTGACAGGAACTGTTGAGCCTACTACAACGTCCTGCTGAGCTTGCCGAAGCATCTCTACCGCTTCATTGCTGGGTAAAGATGCTTCGGCAAGCTCAGCAGGACGTGCTGAATGCTTTGATACAGAAGCTCTAACGCGGGTTGATGGGCCGCAGGCGCAGCAGCGCGAAGCCTAGGGCAAACACCGCTCCCACGCTCAGTAGCAGCTTGCCCAGCCCGCGTAACGCTGTGGGTAGCTCCGGCTGACTGGTAAACGTGTGCGTGGGTTCCCGCTCATAGTCAGAATGCTTGAAGGCCACTTGGCGGAACAGGTACGGGTAGTAGAAGGCCCGGAGCGCATCGTGGTGGGCGGCGGCGCTGCGCTGAAACTGCAGGTGCGTGGGCAGGTCCGTGGCGGCTAAGGCGTTGAGGCTGCTTTGGGCGTTGATGGCCGGGGACAGCAGATTCAGCTTTTCCACCAGTTGGTAGCGCTGCTGCAAGCCGCGGGCGTAATCGGCAGCCTGCTCGGCCACGGCCACGTCGCCGAGGTGCTGAAAGGCGTAGTACCAGCGCCAGGCAAACCGCTCCCGAATAGTCGTGGTGTCGCGCCACTCGGGGTGCAGAGCGAAGAAGCGCTGCATGGTCTGGGTTTTGGGCCGGTCCCAGCCGGCGTGGATTTCCTCGCGCTGCTTGATGGTCAACTCAATGCCTTGCGGCACGGGGCGCGCGGCCGCCACCCACAGGTTCAGCAAACTGGGCACCAGCACCACCAGTAGCAGCCACGTACCCAGCAACGTCACAGCATTGAAGGCCGAGGTGCGCTGCAAGGCCGTCACCACTAGCGCCACGCCAAACCAGAACAGGCAGTACAACATCGTGAGCCCCAGCCACGTGGCCACGCGGCCGTCCAGCGGCACTTGCGCCCACAGCATGCCCACGGCCGAAAGCAGCCCGGCCAGACCGAGCACCAGCGCCACGCGAAAGGCCAGCTTGGCCGTTACCACCACGCTGGCCCCCACGGGCTGGGCGAGCAGCAGCGTCAGAATACCTTCCTCCCGTTCGCCCGAAAGCAGGTTGAAGCTTAAGGCGATGATGAGCAGTGGAAACAGGTACACCAGCACGAAGGCCAGGTCGAAGTTGCCGCTAAGCACCTTCATTGGGTTGGTGTTGTCGGTGGCGTACAGCTGGTTTTGCAGGCCCAGCAGGCGCAGCTTCACGTAGTAGGGATTCACGTCGCGCAGACCCAACGAGAGGGCGGCCCAGGCATCGGGGTGGTTTACGGCGTAGGTGCTGTGGTAGTAGCCGATGTCACCGGCGTCGGTGGAATCGGGAAACTTCACCTGCAGCTCGGCCACGTTTCGGCGCGTTAGTTCGGGCAAAGAGGCCAGGTGCTGGCGCTGCCGCTCCACTTCCGTGGTGCCGTAGTAAATGCCATAAAATCCGGTAAGAAGCAGCATGCTACAGAGCAACACGAGGCCCTTGGCGGCGCGAAAGTGCCGCCATTCGTAGGTAAAAAGAAGCCAGAATTTAGTCATCAGCTCAGGCAATTCGGGAATTGGAAATCAGCCGCAGGCCCAGCCAGGTGAGGCCCACGGCCCAGAGCAGCAAGGCCACAGTGGGCAGCAGCAGGAGCGGCAAGGCCCAGCCGAGCGGCGGCGTTTGGTAAGTGAAGGCGGGAATCTGCCGCCAGGTAGCTGCGTCGAGCTTGCGTTCCTTGTCGCCGTGGCCCATACCGGTCTGCAGGGCGTTCAGGCGCTGTATCAACTGGTAGCGGTAGGTTTCGGCGGCCTGCTGAAAGTGCACGTAGTGGGCAAAGTCGGAGCCAGCCAGCGTCATGGAAAGCGGCCGGATGGCCTGGTACGGATTCAGCAGCCCCAGCCAGTCGGAAAGCCGGTTTTGCCGCTCGTAAGTGGCGTTCAGGGCCGCGAAATGCTGTTGGTACACCTTGGTCGAATACTCTTCGCTGGCCGCCATCTGAATACCGGCCAAGCTCACCGGCAGCTTCTCCACCGCGTCGACGCCGTACTTCTTGAGCACCGCGGCCTTCAGGGCTTCGGCCCGCTGGTCGTGCGGGTTGTGGCCGTTGATGCCGTGCTGGGCTTCTTCGTGCACAGCGGCGTCCATTTGGGCTTTGGTTACGGCCGGGTACAGCGTGGCGCCTAGGTTGGCGGCGGCTTTGGGCAGGATGATGCAGCCCAGAATCCACAGCCCCAGCAGCGTAACCAGCGCCGCCCGTGAGCTGGCCTGCAACGCTGACACCACCACCGCGCCCACGATGAACAGAAAGAAATACACCGCGTAGCCGAGCACGAACAACCCCAGGCGCAGCAGCAGATCCGCGTTGGAAGCAAACTCCTCGCCCGTGAACAGCAGCGCGGCCGCTAGCGCCAGGGCAGGCGCCACTACCAGGGCCACGGCCCGGCTGTAGCCCCGAATCTTGCCCCAGGCGACCTGCCTCAGCGTAGCGCCCTGGCTGAGTAGCAGCTTCAGCGTGCCGGTTTCACGCTCCTCCGTGAAGGCGCCGAAGCAGAGGAAAATGATGAGCAGCGGCACGAGTAGCTGCAGCACGAAGGCCACGGTCATTTCGCCGAAGCGAATCAGCGAACCGGACTGCTGGGCCTGGCTGAAGTTGACGCTGTTCTGCTGGTGCGCTTCCAGGTACACCGCGGTACCGGTGTAAGAGTCCACACCCGCATCGAGCAGGCTCAGCCCCGACTTCGGCCGGAAAGCAAACGAGCCGTAGTGGGCCACCCGGTGTGGGTGGCGGTTGGGCTGGTTGCGAAACTGGTCGTTTACCGTTTGCTGGGCCAGCAGCCGCTCCTGCTGCAAGGTGCGGTACGAGGCGCGCCCGACCAGCGTGGCGGCCAGCAGCAAGGCCAGCATCAGCACGCTTAGCACCAGAAAGCGCCGGTCGCGCAGGGTGCTGATAAATTCTTTTTGCGCAATGCTCTGCATCATGGCGGGCTAATTGTGCATGTAGTTGAGGTAGAGCTGCTCCAGCTCGTGGGCATTGAGCGTGGCGGTAGGGCGCACGTCCACCAACTCGCCTTCGCGCATGATGCCGACGCGGGTGCCCACTTCCTTGGCCCGGAAGATGTCGTGCGTGGCCATGAGCACGGCTGTGCCTTGCTGGCTGAGCTGGGTGAGCAGCTGCGAAAACTCGTTCGAGGCTTTTGGGTCGAGGCCGGAGGTGGGCTCATCGAGCAGCAGCACCTTGGCGTGCTTGGCCACCGCAATGGCAATGCCCACTTTCTGGCGCATGCCCTTGGAGTAAGTACCCACGCGCCGCCGCACAGCTTCGGCCAGCAGCCCGGCCTGATCCAAGTAAGCCAGCAGTTCCTTTTCCGCGTACTTGAAGCCGGCCAGGCTGCTGAACAAAGCCAGGTTTTCCAGCCCCGTCAGGTGCGGGTAAAGCATTACGTTTTCGGGGATGTAAGCCAGGTGCTCTTTTACCTTGAGCGGGTCAGCCGCTACCTCCAGCCCGTTCACGTAGGCCGCCCCCGAAGTCGGCTCGATAAAGCCCAAGAACAGGTTAATGGTGGTGCTTTTGCCGGCGCCGTTCTGGCCCAACAGGCAGAATACCTCGCCGGGCGCAATTTGTAGATTCAGCCCGCGCAGGGCCAGTTTGCCCGGGTATGCTTTGCGTAGCTCGCGGGCTTCCAAGATGTAAGTCATATGCAAGGGAAGGTGGCTGCTTAAAAGGTGTAGCCCAGCGTGGCCATGTAGTTGCGCGGCGCGCCGGGGCTCACGCGGAAGAAGTCGTACCCGCCGACGAAGTAGTGCTTGTCGAGCAAGTTGTTGGCGTTCAGGTGGAAGTTGAAGCGGTTGACGGAGTAAAACAGCGCCGCATCGAGTACCGTATAAGTTGGCCAGTAGGCCCAATACAGCTCGTTTTGCGCATCCCGCACCTGATTTTCCATGCGGCGCCGGGCCAGGTAGTTGCCACCCACGGCCACGCCCAGGCCCCGAAGCGCGCGGTTGGTGAAGGTGTACTTGGTCCATAGGCCAGCCAGGTGCCGCGGGGCATTGGCCAGCGGTTGGCCGTTCTCGGCAGCCACGTCGGCGCGCAGCACTTTAGTGGCATTGAAGGCGTAGCTGGCGTTCAGGCTAAGGTTGGGCAGCACGTTGCCGGCCAGCTCCAGCTCGGCCCCACGCGAGCGGGCAATACCATTCTGGCGGTACTCCGGGCTATCGAAGGGCGTGATGGCGCCGGTACTCACCAGCTGGTTGCGCTTCTCGATCTGGTACACGGCCACGGTACCCAAGAGCGCCTTCTGGAAGAATTCGCCCTTGAGGCCCGTTTCGGCTTGGTAGCTGGTTTCGGGGCTGAAGGCCGAGTTGCGGCCGTAGCGCTCGGGCGTGCGAATGAACTCAGGCTTGAGTGGCCGGAAGCCGGCGCTGTAGCTGGCGAAGTAGTTGATGTTGTCGGTAAGGGCGTAGGTGAGGCCGGCTCGGGGCAGCAGTTTGCGCTGCGGAATGGTGGCTGCACCATTGTCGCGCTCGTCGTTGAACATTTCGTAGCGCAGCCCCAGCAGCAGGCTCAGGCGCGGCGTCACGGTCAGTTGGTCCTGCACGTACACGCCGGTGGTGTGGTACTCGGCGTTCAGGTAGTCGATGAAAAACTGCGGCAGCGGCCGGCGCACGTACTTGGTGGGGTCCTGCAGTTCGTACACCGGGTTGTTGAGGTCGAAAGTCAGCGGTGACGTCACGCCGTTCACCTGCTTCTGCCGCGCCTCCCACATGGTACTTTGCTTGTCAGTGGTGAAGCGGATATAGTCCAGTCCCACCACCACTTTGTGGTCCACGGAGCCAGTCGAGCGGTTGAGGGCGAAGTAGGTTGCCAGGTTTTTGGTGTACTCCTCGGCTTGCCGGGCGAAGTAGCGCAGGTTCATCACCGTGTTGGCCGGCGCGTCGGCGTAGGTATTCAGGGTGCGGTGCTCACTCAGGTTTTCGTTGTAAGTAAAGTCGAGGTACGAGGCATTGAACGACAGCCAGTCCGTGAAGCGGTGGTTGAGCGAGGCGTTCAGGTAGTAGGTATTGGTGCGAAAAAAGTCGCTCGGCTGGCTTAGGGTAAACGAACGCGGCAGTGCGTACAGGTCGCCGCCGCGCACCACTTGGCCGCGGTCGAGGTAGCCATCCACGCTGGTGTACACCAGCTCGGCGTTGACGGTGGTTTTGTCGGAGGCCAAGAAAGTCACCGTGGGCGCCACCATCAGGGAGCGGCTGTCATTCACGTCGCGGAAGGTGTTGGACTTCTCGTAGCCCGCGTTGAAGCGGTAAAGCACGTTGCGGCGTTCGTTGAGCGGACCAGTGAGGTCGGCGGTGGCGCGGGTGGTGTTGAAAGAGCCGGCCGAGAAGCTCACGGCCTGCCGGGCCACCTCGAGCGGCTTTTTGGTGACCATGTTCACCGTGCCGCCAGGGTTGATGTCGCCGTACAACACCGCGCCGGGGCCTTTCAGAATCTCCACCCGTTCCAAGTTTACCGTCAGTGGGGCCACGAAAAAGGAGTTGCCGTAACTAAAGCCCGAGCGCAGCCCGTTCAGCAGCCGGAAGCCGCTTTCGTAGCCGTTGCGGAAGCCCCGGATGGACAGGTCATCGTAGTGCGAGTATTGGCTCACGCCGGCCACGTTGCGCACCACATCGGGCAAGCGGAAGGCCTGCCGGTCTTCCATCAGTTCCTTGGTCACCGTCGAAATCGACTGCGGCACATCTTTGGGGTTCGAGGCCGTTTTGGTGCCCACAAAGCTGTAGTCGCTTTTGTAGCTGGTTTCCTTCCGACCCAATACCTCTACTTCCTGCAGGGCATTGGTGCTGCTGCGCAGCGCAAATTCCACCTCCTGCATAGGCGTTTCGGCACTCAGTAGCACTGTGCGCCGCTCCTCCTCGTGCCCAAGGCTGCGGGTGATAAGCGTGTATTGGGCCAGCGGCAATTGCTCCAGCACAAAACGGCCATCAGCCCCGGAAAGCGCCGAGTACCGGCCGGTTTGGTCCAGCACCGAGACGCCCTCCAGCGCCTGTCCGGAAGCCCCCACCACGCGCCCCCGAATCACTCCCAACAGTTGTTGGGCCGAGCAAACCGCTGGGGCAAGCAATAGCAAAAACAAGAAAAGTCGATGCATAAATTATGTATGCTGCCGCTAAAGGCCCAGCAAGGCCTTAGCAGTCAGCTTTGATAAGAAATGAGAGGAATAGGTCTGACCGACGCTCAGCGGCATGGCCCGCTGCCGGCTGCATCAGCCGGGCGAATTCAAAAGCCTCGGACACACCGAGGGCTCAACTCAGACCAGAAAAGAAATTACTGTCACCAACAGGCCAGGCGGGCCTATGCGTCATTACCCGGGCATAATGCCACGAGCGTAGCCATATGGCTACCAGGCCCGGCGAAGCATAGCAGCAGGCCCAATAAAACGACAACATGTAGCAGCAGAGCGCTGACAAGGCCACGCCCTATCAGCACTTCAGCGTAAACCCGGCTTTGCCCACAAGCATGCCGGCTAAGCCCGCCTTAGGCGAGCCGTGCGGGTGGGCCCCGGAGTGAGGCGCCATCTAATAAATGGGAGGCCCGGCAAACGGGTGCCTGGGGCCGGTATTCGGCGTAGGTCTGCAGCCGAACAGGTTCTTCCACGCGTATGGGCAAAGCCGGCTGGAAGGGCACATCGTAGAGTTGCTCGGCGTGGCAGTGCTGGTGCTCCGCAGAGACCATGGCTTGGCGCGCCTGCTTACTGACCACCTGCGCGGTGGGCTCTTCTTCGGTGTGACTGTGAAAGTGCATGCGCAGCAAGGCTGCCTCGGGCATAAGAATGCGCCCAAGCAACAGCAGCAGCCACCAGGCCACCAATTTGCGCCGTATGTTCACTATCACGTCATCGAACATGCTCAGCAAATGTAGGTACTACGTCCTAACTACTGGCCTGTGCTTCTTAGAAATCTAATCTGTCCTTATACCCTCACCCAGTTACCAAACACAAGCGGCGGCCCCATCCAGAGCCGCCGCTTGTGCTATCAATCTGATTTTGCCTATCCGGAGCTTATTTCCCGCTGGTATTGCTGGTAGTTGCGGGCGAGGCTGGCGTTGGGGCCACTTCTGGCGCTTCCGCTGAGGGCGTCCGAATCATTAGCGGCTGCTTGGTGGTGTTGGAGCCCACCGTCAGGTTCAGGTAGTAGTCGCCAGCGGGTAGGCTGGTGAAGTCCAGGGTTTGGTTCTGAGCCCCGGCCTGGCGCTTGCGGTAATCCGACATGCGCACCGCCGAGCCGCGCTGATTATACAGCACCCAGCCCACCGGAATTTCCTCCTTCAGCTCGTAGTTGAGCTGCACCACCCCGTTGCTGGGGTTCGGGTACACACTCATGTTGTTGTCGCCGACACCGGGCTTGCTGCTCGTTACGGTAGCCAGCGGCGTATTCTGTTCAGGCATCACGCGCTCCAGCTTCCACTGCTGATCCACACGCGCCGTGTAGCGCCATTGCTGCAAGCCGCCCTCGATAGAGTCTTTGGCTGTCAAAGCCTTGTTGCTGTGCTTGGCAATGAGTTTGAAGAAGCTACCCTCAGCCGGTTCAATCTTCCAGATCTGGTTGTTGCCGCTATAAAAGCTCCACAAGCTCATAGGCGTGCCATTGGAAGTGGAGCTTCCCAGCACCTCCAGCACCTTGTTGCTGCCTTGTACCGATACGCGGTAGTAGCCATTGCCCAAGCTTTCGATGCGCCACTGCGGTGCTGTTTCCTTTACTTCCTGCTGGGCCAGCCCCCCTACCGCCGACTGGTAGGCGCGGCTGTTGGGCTTGCCTGGGTCAATTACCTCCAGGTGCTGCCCACCAGCCCGCGACGTGAGCATGTACACTCCATCGGCTAAGGTATTGGTGGCCTTTACCGCTTGTGCTCTAATAATCTTTTCTTCCGCCTTGGAAGGTTTCTCCGGCTTCGGCGCTTTTTCAACCGGGGGGGCCTTCTCTTCGGCTTTCGCTACCACTGCTTCTTGAGCGGGCGGCGCAGGCTTGGCCGCTTTAGCGGGTTTCACCTTTGCTACCTTTGGTTCTGCAGCCGGTTCCGGAGTGGATTTAGTTGCTACGGCAGCAGGCTGCGCTACCGGCTCTGCCTTGGCCGTTACCGGTTCCTTGCGCGCGGGCGTAGCTGCAGCAGCTACCGGAGCTGGCGCTGCGCCAGCTGGGTCGGGCGTGGTAGGCGAGCCCAGCGGGTACAGGTTGCTGGTAGGGATGGTTTGGGGCGATTGGCCAGGCGGCACCCACTGCAGCTGCAGCTTGGCAATGCCTTCAGCGTTTGCGTACTCAAACCTGATGCTGGTTTTCTCCCCAGCGGCCATATCAATGGTGCCTTCACCGGGCTGCATCTTGCGGCCGTTCCAGGTGTCCAGAACCTTCTTGCCGTTTACCCACAAACGTACTTCATCGTCGGTGCGGGCAATGAAGCGGTAGCGGCCCGTAGCAGAAGCGGCCAGCAGGCCTTCCCAGCGCACAGAGAAATTGTCGGGCGGCAGTTCGGAGCTTGGTGCCCCCAGGCCCCACTGAAAATCGATGACTGGATCGAGCCGGCGCAGTATCGGAGCGCCAGCCAAGGAGCCGTTGGCAAAATAGCTGGCACTCAGGCCGGTTCCGGCACTTTGCACTGGCATGGACGACGGCAATTTTCCGGGCGTGCCCACCAGCAGCGGCGGCTGGCCTGCAAAGTGTGGCGTTGCACCCGCAGCATTGGTCAACGTGGCAAAGCCCAAACCGAGTCCGGCAGCGAAAGAGCAGAGTATCAGTTTATGCACAGTAGGAAAATTTAAAGTACAAACAGCCAAAAAACCATGAACAAGGGCCTAGGCTTGTCTTTTTACGCAGTCGCCACATATCCATCCGAATATGAAACTACAGAGAATAGACTAGCCATGCCAGCAAGGTTATTACTTATATCCAAATATCACGTTATCAAACAAGTAATTCCTTGTATGGTGCCACGTTTTAACAGCCCCGAACGGGCAAAAAAAAGCCCCGGACTTATCCGGGGCTTGCTCTTACTAGGTGCGTAAAAGTTAGGCGGCGTCGCCTTCCGCATAAGCAGTTCCTCCCTGCTCCACCGAGTTTTTCTCCACGATTTCGCGGGCCAGGTTCAAGTAGCTGATCGAGCCTTTGCTTTCCGCATCGTGCAGAATAACCGGAATACCAAAACTCGGCGACTCCGAAAGCTTCACGTTGCGAGGAATAATGGTATCGAACACCAATTGTTGGAAGTGCAGCTTTACCTCTTCCACCACTTGGTTGGAGAGGCGCAGGCGTACGTCGTACATCGTCAGCAGAATGCCTTCGATTTCCAGCTGCGGATTCAAGCGGCTCTGAATGATCTTGATGGTATTCAGCAACTTGCCCAAGCCCTCCAACGCGAAGTACTCGCACTGCACCGGAATGATAACGGAGTTGGCAGCCGTAAGGGCATTCACTGTGATAAGACCTAACGACGGCGAGCAGTCGATGATGATAAAGTCGTACTGGTCGGCGATGTGCTCCAGTGCCAGTTTCATCTTCTCCTCACGGTTCGGCAGGTTGATCATCTCCACCTCGGCTCCTACCAAGTCGATGTGGGACGGCATCAGGTCGAGGTGCGGCAGGATGTTGGTTTGCAGGATGATGTCTTGGGCGTTTATGCCGTCGACCATGCACTCGTAAATGCTGTGTTGGATGTCTTTCGGATCGAAGCCCACACCGGAAGTGGCGTTGGCCTGCGGATCGGCATCTACCAGCAGGGTGCGGTATTCCAGCGCAGCCAACGACGCTGCGAGGTTGATGGACGAGGTGGTTTTGCCCACGCCGCCTTTCTGGTTAGCTACCGCAATGATTTTACCCATGTGGGGTGGAATTTATTGATAAATGGCCGATGGTTGTGGGTTATGTGATGAACGGCCAACCATAAAGCCATTTAGCCATTCAACTTACAAATTAATCGTTTGCCCGATCTTCATCAGCACTAACTCTACGCCGGCCTCTTCAGCCTTACGCAGTGCTGCTTCATGATCGAGCTTGATGGGCGGAAACGTATCGTAGTGCATACCTACCACGCGCTTTACGCCCAGCCACTTGGCTGCCTCCAGCGCGTCATCGATACCCATGGTGAAGTTGTCGCCGATGGGTAGCAAAGCTACGTCAAGCTTTGTCCGCTCACCGATGAGCTTCATCTCATACGTAAGAGCAGTGTCGCCGGCGAAGTACAGGCTGCCTTCTGCCGTTTCCAGCACAAAGCCCCCGGCAATACCGCCGTACGAGCCATCGGGCATGGAAGAGCTGTGCACGGCCGGCACCATTTTGACGGTCCCGAAAGGGAACTGCGCTTTGCCGCCGATGTTCATCTTGTACGGTGCTTCCAGACCTTGCTGCTCAAACCAGCTCAGCACCTCAAACATGCCCACCAGAGGCGCTTTGGTGCGCTGCCCAATTTCGGCTACATCAGCGACGTGGTCACCGTGGCCATGGGAAAGCAGAATGAAGTCAGTTTCGATTTCTTCCACCTTCACGTCCTTAGCCAGGTCGTTAGGGCGAATGAACGGGTCGAACAGCAGGCGGGAGCCGCCCACGTGCAGACCAAAGCAGGAGTGTCCGTAATAGGTAAGTTCCATACAGCGAAGTTAGCGGGTAAAAACGGCAGCGGCGGGCCGCAGATTTAGCCGTACTTTGTCACAAATATACACCTCTTTCCCGTACGCATGCCCCGCTTTTTGGCCCATTTGAGCCGCATTCTGGGTTCCTCCGCGCCTACTGTGCAGAGCATTAGCGTGAATCGCAGCAAAGTGCTGACCAAGTTGAGCTTTGCTGCGCCATCTAGTCCGGCAGCGGCTTGTTTGCCGTGGTCACTTCCGGCCGCCAGGCTCCTGACGGTCGCCTCTTTAGCCTTGCTCACAGCCTGCAACAACAATAGTCAGTCGCAGGACGAGCGGCGCGTATTTCGCTACAACCAGCCCGAGGCACTGACCTCGCTCGACCCGGCTTTCTCACGCAATCAAGCCAACATCTGGGCCGTTACGCAGCTCTATAACGGCCTCGTGGAGTTGGACGACTCGTTGCGCCCCGCTCCTGCTTTGGCCCGCCGCTACGACATTTCGCCCGATGGCAAGACGTACACCTTCGTGCTGCGCCCGGGCGTGCGCTTCCACGATTCGGAAGTGTTTGCCGGCGGCAAAGGCCGCACCGTGCAGGCGCAGGATGTCGTGTTTTCCTTCCGCCGCTTGCTCGATAAAGCCACTGCTAGTCCTGGCGGCTGGATCTTCCGCGGCAAGGTGCTGGAAAAGCCCGACGGCGAACCATCGGATACGGCTTTTGTGGCGGCCAACGACTCCACGGTGCGCGTTTACCTGAAGGAGCCGTTTATTCCTTTTCTTGGCATCCTGACGATGCCTTACGCCTTCGTGGTGCCGCGCGAAGCCGTGCAACGCTACGGTAAAGACTTCCGCGAGCATCCGGTGGGCACGGGCCCGTTTGTGTTCAAGCGCTGGGACGAAGGCTCGGCCATTGTCTACCACCGCAACCCGAACTATTGGCGCCGCGACGCCAAGGGCAAGCAGCTTCCGTACCTCGACGCGGTACAGATCAGCTTTATTGCCGACCGCAAATCCGAGTTTCTGACCTTCCAGCAAGGCAAGCTGGACTTTCTGTCGGGCATCCGGGCGGGCTCCCGCGACCTGATTCTGTACCCTAACGGGCAGGTGCGCCAGGAGTTTGCCGGCAAGTTTCGCTTCGAGAAAGTCCCCTATCTGAACACCGAATACCTCGGCTTTCAGCAAGACCCCACCAACTTGCGCGGGGCTAACAACCAGCCTGCCCTGCGCGACCGGCGCGTGCGGCAAGCGCTCAACTACGCCCTCAATAAACCCGAGCTGCTGGCTTACTTCCTGAACAACGTGGGTGTGCCCGGCCATTCAGGCTTCGTGCCCTCGTCGCTGCCGTCGTTTAGCCAGCAGGCCGTACCAGGCTACACGTATCAGCCCGAAAAAGCCCGTCAGCTGCTACGCGAAGCCGGCTATGGCCCCAATAAGCCCTTGCGCCTGCGCCTGAATACCGTAGCCGACACCAAGGAAATCAGCGAATACCTGCAGAAGAAGTGGGCTGAAGTGGGTGTGCAGGTAGAAATCGACGTGAACCAGTCGGCAGCGCACCAAGAAATGGTGGACAATGGCCGTGCGGCCATGTTTACCAAGTCATGGTTAGGCGACTATCCCGATGCAGAAAATTACCTGGCACTCTTTTACGGATCCAACTTCTCTCCGGCTGGCCCGAACAAAACCCACTACCAAAACCCCGAATACAACCGCCTCTACGAACAAGCCAAGCTGGAGCGCGACGACCACCGCCGCTGGGCTCTCTACCAGGCTATGGACCGCCTCGTCGTGCGCGATGTGCCCGTCATTCCGCTCTACTACGACCAAGTGGTGCGCCTGACGCAAAACAACGTGCACGGCCTCACTCCTAACCCAATGAATCAGCTGGTGCTGGAGCGGGTGTGGAAGAACTAAAGCCTGG